>JAFTEG010000214.1 GCA_017453765.1 Selenomonadaceae bacterium | reverse complement strand
CTGCGAATGAGTAGTTGAGGCGGGGTGAATAACCAAAGATTTCACGTCGGCAACGTTGGCAAGCAGTGAGAAGATTTTAAGATTGTCAATAAACTTTTTCGCCGCCGCCGCGCCGCCTTTAATTTCAAATGTAAAAATGGAAATGCCGCCGTTCGGAAAATATTTTTTGTAAAGCTCATGGTCGGGGTGACTTGCAACGGCAGGGTGATTGACTTTCGTGACGCTGGGATTTTTGCTGAGGTAGTCGACAACTTTCAAGGCGTTTTCTACGTGACGTTCGACGCGCAGAGATAAAGTTTCGGTGCCTTGCAAAAGTAAAAATGCATTGAGCGGTGAAATTGCCGCGCCGGTATCGCGCAGAATTGTAGCACGAATGAAAGTGGTAAACGCCGCCGCGCCGAGTGCTTTATAAAATTGCACGCCGTGATAGCTTGCATTGGGTTCAACCAGCCATGAGAATTTGCCGGATTTTTCCCAGTCAAACTTGCCGCCTTCAACGATAATGCCGCCTAAAGTCGTGCCGTGACCGCCGATAAATTTTGTAGCAGAATGAACTACGATATCTGCGCCGTATTCAAAGGGACGAATTTGGTACGGCGTTGCAAAAGTGTTGTCGATAACCAGCGGGATTTTATGTTTATGCGCGATATCGGCGACGGCTTTAATGTCAATCAAGTTCGCATTGGGATTGCCGACGGATTCAATGAAAATAAATTGCGTGTTGGGTTTAACCGCCTTGTCGAAAGCGTCAACGCCTTGCGTGGGGTCGACAAAAGTCGTTTCAACGCCGTAGTCGGGAAGGGTATGTTCAAAGAGATTGTAACTGCCGCCGTAAATCGTCGTAGCGGCAACAATGTGATGCCCTTTGTGCGCAAGAGCCTGCGCGGTGTAGGTGACAGCCGCCGCGCCGCTTGCCAACGCCAATGCCGAAGTGCCGCCTTCCAATGCCGCAATACGCTTTTCAAAAATTTCTTGCGTGGGATTGGTCAAGCGTCCATAAATATTTCCGGCGTCACGAAGTGCGAAACGATCCGACGCGTGGTCAAAATTATGAAAGACGTAAGACGTAGTTTGATAAATTGGAACTGCGCGCGCGTCCGTCACAGGATCAGCCTGCTCCTGCCCTACGTGTAGCTGTAGCGTTTCAAATTTGTACTTTCTTTCACTCATTTTAAAAACTCCTTAAAAAAATTTTATAAAATAATTTCGTGCGGAAAAACGTCGGCGTCATGATTCGCCAATGACTCCACACAATTTTTATCCAAACTCATCTGCCTAATCCATTGCAAAGACTTCAACGCGCTTTCTTCGTCCAACGCGGTGCCTGGCGGTATCATTTCTTGCCAAGATTTTGTAGCGTAGCCGCCGTCCGAATAAAGCAGCACGAATTTTTCACCGGCGTTAATTTTCATCGCCGTCAAGCCGCTTGCATGGTCGGTGTGAAGGTGCGTCATAATTACGAAGTCGATATCGCGCGGCAGGATATTAATTTTTTCAAGCTGTTCGGTAATGGATTCGCCCTTAGGCAAAACGCCTTGATTAATTAAAAAATGTCCCAAGCCCATGTGTTTAATCTGCGCGATTCGGTTATATTCGCCGTTGGGAGAAATTTCACGGTGCCAGCCGGTATCGACGAGAATTTTTAGATTTTCAATTTCAATCAAGTACGCGGAAACAGGTAACCAAATCCGATTCTTCCTGCCGTACAAAGATACAAGCGAAAGTTGCACGGGGTTAGGATTTTTTACGCTGTCTTTGAAAGGCAGTGAATTTGAAACATAAACTTTGCCGGTATGAAAGATTTTAATTTTTGCCACGATAATTTCACTAACCCCTAACCCCTAGCCCCTAACCACTAACTCCTAGCCCCTAAATCCCTTCGCCGTCAAGACCGGTAAAACGGTGTCGGACAATGCGTTCAATCTGCACGACGCGCCCTTTTTGAATTTTTATGGAAAGTTGCCCGAAGTCAAGCTTGGAAAATTCCTGCCGAATTTTATTTTCAAGCGCGGCAAAAGTTTTTTCGTCACGCTGAAAATTTTCGTCACGCCACTCGGCAAGTCTGCGCTTATGATGAATTTCAACTTGAATTAAGCAAGCGTCCTGCGCGATAAAAATAATTTCGCCGTTTGGAATTTTACAAAGCTCGTTCAACACGAAATTTAAAACTTCGTCGGGAATTGTACCTGCGGAAAATTTTTTTGTCATACTTTCACCTTGAAAACGCAAAAAGCCCGCAAAGTTCAACTTTCGCTAAACTTGCAGGCTTTCGCTTATCGAATCACCTAAAAAGTTTTTATTATTCATGGCGGCAATTTTACCGCAGAAAAATTTTTTTGTCAATTAAAATGCGAACCGACACTTTTCAGAGACTTGGTCAAGGTTAAAATCGCGTGGTCAAAGTTTAAGCCGTGCGCCAAAAGAAAAGTTAATAAATGCCTATTCGTTTTGGGATTCGAGCAAACCGTAGGCACCGTCATTGCGCTTGTAGACGACGCAAATTTCATTTGTAGCACCGTCACGGAAGACGAAGAATTTATGGTTGAGCAAGTTCATCTGCAAAATCGCTTCCTGCAAGTCCATAGGCTTGACGAAAAAGCGTTTGGTTTTGACGATAGGAAATTCGCCGCTTTCATCTTCAACTTCGGCATGAGATTGGGCTTTTTGTTCTTCGATTAATTCTGACTTGAACCCGCCGGCGCGGAAACGTCTTTCCAACTTAGTTTTTTGCTTGCGAATTTGGCGTTCAAGTTTTTCAATGACGAGGTCGATTGACGTGTACATATCGCCGGTAGCCTCTTCGCCGCGCAGAATCAGACCGCCGGGAACTTCCGCCGTGACTTCGACGATGTGACGATCTTTTTCAACCGCCAACAGTACAAAAATTTCGTCAATGTTGCCGAAGTACTTTGTAATTTTTCCCACGCGCTTTTCAACGTATTCGCGCAGTGCCGGCGTGACTTCGGTGTTTTTACCTCTGATGTTGAATGTTGCCATGAAATTCAACCCCTTCCGATATTTCATTTATCTTGTCGGTAATATTCTGCAAATTTGGCAATAATCCTTCTTTAGGGGTTAGGAGTTAGGAGTGAGGAGTTAGGAGTGAGGAGTTAAGAGTTAGATTCTTCATTCTTAATCCGTAATCCTTAATCCTTAATAAAAAAAATTTCCGTCGAAAAACTCGGCGGCATTTTTAATCTGATTTAATTGACATAGAAAAATATTTTGCTAAAATTTTTGCGTAGATTATTTCACGGGAACGCAATGTTTGTTGTTAATGTCGGCAACTTTTTGAACGCGGCGACGATATTTTTCCGCAGTCAAAGGTTCGGTCTTCATCCACGTTTTAACAATTTCCATAGCGATGGCGCCGCCGATAATTTTACCGCCGATGCAAAGTACATTAGAATCGGTGTGTTCGCGTGAAAGTTGCGCGCAGAAAGGGTCTTGGCAGACGGCGGCATAAATGCCGTAAATTTTATTGGCAATGAGCGCACTGCCGTAACCTACGCCGTCAACAAAAATGCCGCGATCGCATTCGCCCTTAGCAACGGCAAGAGCCGCAGGATAAACGAAGTCCGAAAGGTCGCAACCTTCTTCGTCGTACGTGCCGAAATCTTTTACCTCGTGTCCCTGACTTTCAAGGTACTTTTTAATTTCGTTTTTGAGTTGCGTACCGGCATGATCGTTCGCCATTGCAATTTTCATAAAAACGCCCCCTTAACTTTTAATCTATCAATAAACTGTTGA
The DNA here is from genome assembly GCA_017453765.1 of Selenomonadaceae bacterium. GTDB lineage: Bacteria > Bacillota > Negativicutes > Selenomonadales > Selenomonadaceae > Quinella. The sequence continues at coordinate 5,562 of JAFTEG010000214.1, read as the reverse complement.
CATATTTGAAATTTTGTTTTCTAATACTTCTATGCAAGAAAAATTTTTCCTTTATGAATACGGAGGATTGACGATGAAAAAATTTTTGAAATTAGCTTTAACCGTGCTTATGCTGGTAGCATTAATCGGTTTTCAAAATGTCGAGGCGGTGGAATTTAATCACGCGCTTTTAAGCCAAACGCAACTTAATGAGTCGCCGTCTAAAGAAATTCCGAAAATTATCATGCGTGAAAATCCAAATGACATTACGATTTTCGGTGAACCCGTTGCGACTCAGGAGCAAATGGTAAAATTTATTCTTGCGCGCAATCCCAATCCCAAAATTAATTGCTCGGTTGAAGATTTGGTACGCTACTACTACGAAGAAGGCAAGGTGGAAGGCATTAGACCGGATATCGCACTTTGTCAGGCGATTAAAGAAACGGGTACGTGGAATTACGGCGGTGACGTTACGCCGGATCAAAATAATTTCTGCGGTCTCGGCACAACCGGCGGCGGCGTGAAAGGCGGCTACTTCCCTACGCCGCAAATTGGCGCACGTGCACACATTCAGCACCTTTTGGTTTACACGTCGACGCGTCCCACAAAACTTGCCAACGTCGACCCGCGCTATGATCACATTGTAAACAATCGCCGCGACGTTTTCGGCAACATTCATACGTGGACGGGATTAAACGGCGTATGGGCGGCACCGGGACATAATTACGGACAGGATATTTTGGGCTTGTGGCAACAGGCGCTTGCAATGTACAGCGGCAACGAATCAATGGCTAAAGTTGCAAGGGAAGGTAACACGCCGGAAGACCGTGCGGCAAATTTCGTACTCAGCGGCTTGATTCATTACGGCAACAAAGACTTTGTAAGCGCGGAGGCTGACTTTAAAGCGGCTGTGAACATTCTGCCCGATAACCCCGACGCACTTTGGGATTTGGCATTGGCGCAGGAGAAAAACGGTAAATCTACAGACGCCATTCAAACTTATAACAAAATTTTACAGATTAAGCCGAAATTTGAAACGGGTTATTATCAGCGCGGCAGATTGAAACTTGCACGTAACGATTACAACGGCGCGATTAGTGATTTCAAGCGTGCGTTGGAGATTGAAAGCAGATTTGTCGACGCGCAGAATGAAATTGCCATTGCTCATTTCAGACAGGGTATGTACAACGAGGCGTGGCAGGATATTCAAATTGCCGCGAAGATTAACACGACGAATGCCATTGTAAATGAAAACTACGCAAAACTTAAAGCCTGCGTGAAATAGGTGTTAGGTTTTAGGGATTAGGGTTTAGGTTCTAGTCTAACACCTAACACCTAGCCCCTAACACCCAACCGAAAGGGATGATGCATTGGAAAATTCAAATTTGCCGCCGCGTCGAACTCGTTCAAAGAGTCGGCTTGTACTTTTTATCTTTCTCGTAGTATGCTTTGTAACTTCCGCAGTTGCCGGAGCTATGTTCGCCTCGTCAAGCATTTTTGACGGCAAGAAAAAAACTCCCGTGACCGTGATTGAAAGGCAACGCGAAAATAAAAGCGAAGAATTGATAAAGGCAACAGATAAGGCGACAATTTTAATTATGGGCGTCGATATTCGTCACGACGACGTTGGACGCTCTGATACTCTCATGGTGGCAACGGTTGACCCTAAGTTAGACCAAGCGTCTCTTTTGTCAATCCCGCGTGACACGCGCGTCAGAATTTACGGCTACGGTTTTGACAAAATAAATGCCGCGTATGCTTACGGCGGTGAACCGCTTACCGAAATTACCGTTGAAAATTTTCTCGGCATTGACATTGACCATTACATAATCGTAAACGTCCGCAGTTTCGTGAAAATAATAGACGCGATAGGCGGCGTGGATATCTACGTGCCGAAACGTATGTACTACGAAGATCCCTGGGACGACGACGGCGGGCTTGTAATTGACCTTTATCCCGGCAGACAGCATATGGACGGTAAAACCGCCGTCACTTACGTACGTTACCGCGATTCGGAAGGCGATATCGGCAGGGTGCAACGTCAGCAACAATTTATGACAGCGTGCCTTGATAAAATTACGTCGCCTGAAATTATTCCGCGTATACCTGAAATTATTCGTGAAGTCATGTACGCCGTCGATACTGATATGTCTTTCCGCGAACTTTTGGGACTTGCAGGCGCTCTTAAAGCCGCGCAGGCTAACGGTCTCTACACCGACATGGTACCGGGCTACCCTCTGTACATTGACGAAATAAGTTACTGGATTCCCTACGTTGACGAGATTCGCTACGCAATGGCGGAAGGACTAGGCGTTTCCGTTGATTCAAATATGCGCCGCCGCTTTGAAAGGGACGCCCATGAATACAGCGATTCAATTCCCGACAGCGCGGTTGAAATTCCCGAAGGCGCTGACAATATCGGTTCGGCAAGACGCACGGACAGCGATTCACGGCGCAGAAGTTCTTTTGATTCACGCGAAAGTTACAACAGCCGCAGTGATTCGACTTCTGATGATGACCGCTATTCAACGTCTGAAAGTCGAACTACCGCTGATGACCGCCGTAATTCTGATGACCGCCGTAATTCTGATGACCGTTACAATGCCGATAATCGCAGTGATGACACTACGTCGCGCAGGTATGATGAGAGAAGTTCTTCTGAAAATCGTACGTACGACGACCGCCGCGAAAGTTCGACTTCCGATAACTACCGACGCGGTGAAAATTATCCGAGCGATTATCGTCCTGCTGACACTACGTCGCGCAGGCTTGATGATTCTGCGTCACGTAGGTATGACGACAGAAGTTATTCAGAAAATCGCACTGATTCCGACAGCCGCGTTTATGATGACCGCCGAACTTCCGACAGTTATCAAGGTGAAAATATTACCTATGATCCCTTTAACACGCCGGCGCGAAGGAATTAAGAATTAAGAATTAAAAAATTTCTACTCACTCCTCACTCTTCACTCTTCACTAAGAAAGGAAAAATTCATGGCAAAAAAATCTGATAAAAAATCCGGCGCTCCGGCAATTTCCGTTGTCATAGCGCTTTACAACACGGAAAAATATATCGCGCAATGTCTTGAAAGTCTCTTGGCACAGACAATGCAGGACTTTGAAGTTATCGTGGCTGACGATTGCAGCACCGATAATTCCGCTAAAATTGTTGCGGAATTGGCGCCGAAGTTTGAAGGCAGACTTAAACTGATTCGTCTGAAAAAAAACAGCGGCTTTCCCGGTCTGCCGCGAAATACCGCTATGGGAAGTGCACGCGGAAAGTATATCGCCTTCTTAGACAGTGACGATTTTTATCACCCCAGCGCACTTGAATATTTTTACAAAGTTGCAGAAGCTACAAACGCGGAAGTTGTTCACGCCGAAAGATATTACGCCTTCGACGAAGAAAATAAACCTCTCGGCGTCACGTCTTTTCAGCAGGGACCTTATGTCGAGCAAATTACGCTTGAGCCCGAAAATATCGGTGAACGCATTGTAAGGTTTATAAACTACCGCACGTTGTGGTGGGGCATTAATAAACTTTTCCGCCGCGACTTCCTTGTAAAAAATAATATCCAATTCCCGCTGATAACGGCATGGGAAGATTTGGTTTTAAATTTCCATGCACTTCTGCGCGCCAAACTTTATGTACGCGTACCTGAAGTTGTTTACTGCTACCGAATCAGAAAAGGTTCACTTTCGCACAAGGGACGTGATGCGTTCGAGATGACGTCTAACCTTATCGGCTCCATGAAGGCAATGGATAAGGTTATGGAGAAAACCGAATTTGTCATGAAAAATCCCGCCGTACGCTACGCCTTTGTGGATTGGTACGTGCAAGGCAGACTGCAGACGATTCGTGACGCGGCGTATAACTATGACAAGTTGCAACCTTTTCAAATTTATGAACTGTACCGCCGAAACTTTTTCGCCGTAAATCCTGCGGATCAAGTGGCGCTGTATTCGTACTTCTTCACGATAACGACTTATAACCAAAATCTTTTGGAAGCTAAAAACGCGGAGATTGCTAATTTGAAAAAGCAAATTGAAAATCTTCAAGCGAAACTTTCTGCGCCTGCTGAAAACTCGTAGCCTTAACCTGCGAAAAAAATTGCTTGAATGTAAAAGTTAAATCTGATAAAATATTTCCAGTTTAAACGAATTAGTTTTGGAGGTATTTTTGTATGTCCATTCGGCAAGATGCAAGCAGCTCGGGCGATATGCGTTTAACTAAGTTCCGCGCATTGGTGCAAGACACTGATAACTACTTGGCGGGACGTTCGGGCAGTATTTTTATGTTTGGCGGCGCAAGTGCGAAGTACAAAACTTTTGCGGCGGCGCAGTTTGTCAATTACACTTCCGACGCTTATATTGCGATTATGGCGAATATTTTCACGCCGGGCAAAACCGGACCTTTGGAAAAAGTTGACGAAATAGGTTTGATAAATATTTATCGCGACATGAAAAATAAAAACGGCGAAAAGAATTTTAATGAGTTCTACCGCCTGATTTTCTGGTTGCTCTTCGGCGCGTCTGTCTGCGATGAAGTTTATAACGGCGAACTTTCAAACATTGTCGATTTGGCATACTGTCTCGGTTTTGATGAAGGTATGATGCGCGATTGGTGCAAGGCGGTTGCGTTCATGGTAAATAACGGCGGGCGTCTGAACGAAAACAGTCCCTTGCAACTCGAATCTGCGGCGGGTAAAGCTTTCTTCCTTCACCAAAAAGATTGAGGTGGCGGCAATGGCTAAAAATATTTCATTGTTGCTTGAACTTTTGAAACGCAGGGCGACTTGCCGAAAAGTGGTTTTACCCTACAAGCAGGCGCGTGACTCACGGCTTAGACTTACCGACGAAGACAAAGTAAAAATTCAAGGGCTTATGGATATTGTACATGAACTTTTGAGCAAGACGGCTTTTGACATTAATATTTCTTCGTCCAACCTCATAAGAATTTCGGCGTTCACAATCGGCAACATAAAATTCGATATTCACGCCGGTACAAAGTCAATGCTGAAAATTGTCGAGCAGTCCGGCATTAAAGGCGGCAAGGCGCGGCTTACAAAAATTTTTGAAGATGAATATAAAACCGAATTATAATTTGTACGAATGACTTTTAGCGCGTTGAAAGTTGACGTGCTTTTTTTTGTGCTGAAATTTGTGAGGTTAAAATTTTGAGATTAAATTTAGTTTCGAGATTAAACGTAGCTTTGAGGTTAAACGTAATTTTATTTTTAATGGCGGTGGTAATTTTTATGAGCAATACTGTTTCTGCGGCTATCGAACTTACTGACGAGCGTGCGACGCCGGAATATTGGACGGCTAGACTTTCTGACGGCGACGAAATTATTTTATCTGCGCGGGACATTTTAAACCTTAATTCAACCCTTCGCGCAGGTGACACTTACACCGCTGATTTAAGCCTTTATCCTGCAAAAATTTCCGCCGAAAAACTTCGTGAAAAAATTTTGCATGCTAACGCCGCTGTTCATGTTGACAATGACGCCAATCAAAATTTGGACGCGCTGACAGAGGAAGTTGCCGTTTCGTACGCCGTAACTATGGAAAGGGTGAACGTGC
>JAFTEG010000213.1 GCA_017453765.1 Selenomonadaceae bacterium | reverse complement strand
GCCGCAATTATAGAGAGGCGCACAAGGACGTGCGCCCGTCCGCGCAAGTCGCCGGACGCGACTTCTGCGGACATGTTTCTTTTTGTTACTTTTTCTTTGCGCCAAAGAAAAAGTAAATCCTAAAAACCTTAAAAATTATTAAAACTTGAATTAGTCAACACGCCCTAACTACTAATTACTAACTACTAACTTTTATTTTTGAGGAGGAGTCATTTTGAAAAAAATCATTGTATCGGCGTTGGCGTCAGCAGTCATACTCGGCAGCACGCCGACTTCTTTCGCGGCACAAAATCCTTTCAGCGACGTAAACGAACACCACTGGGCTTATCAATCCGTCACCGAACTTGCCGAAGCGGGAATTATAACAGGCTACGACAATTCAGACCCCAGCTTAAACGGCAAATTTCTCGGCGGCAGAAATATCACGCGTTACGAAATGGCGCAGATGATTGCAAAGACGCTGGCACGCATTGAAGGCGAATCTGGACCACTCGCAATTCACCTTGTCGGTCACCAATGGACTTTCGTAGATAACAGCGGCGTTCGGCGTGTTGTTGACGGCACGGTTTTGCCTTTTCAACTCAGCAACGGCGCGAAGGTTGACCAAAAAGTTTTGGACGACATTTTAAATCTTTGCATTGAGTTCCGCACGGAAATGGACGCTCTCGGCATGCGCATTGAAGATTTAGAGGCGCATTCGGACAAAGTGGTTTGGACGGGTGAAGCGCGCTACCGCTACTGGAATAATAAAACCAACGTTGACGGCGGCGACGATGATAAAACTACGCGCAACCAAGTTCAATTCAGAATTTTTCCCACCGCGACGATTAATGCAAACTGGAAGGCTAAGGCGCGTCTTACCGCGTCTGTCGACATGAGCGAAGACAGTACAAGCAACGTGAAATTAACGTACATTTACGCTGAAGGCACGTACGGCAAATTCGGCATTAACGTCGGTAAAATGCCTTTCTACACTCTAGCTGACGAAGGTTTATTTATGGATGACTTCTTCTCCGGCGTGGAGCTGACTTACGGCGATAAGTTTAAAGGCATATTGCACGGCGGGCGTTGGCAACTCGGCAACAGCAGAATGGGTTTAAGTGATTCGTCAAGTTTCGGCGGCGTTGAATTGCTGTACAATGACGGCAAGCGTTTCAATTTCGGTGCAGGTTATCACCACTTCAAGTCAGACGATTTTTCAAACGCGGCAGGTTACGGCGACACGGACAAGGCAAGCATCGTGACGGTAGGCGCGGGATATAAATTCGGCGACTTCAAAATTAGTGCGGCTTATGCGAAAAATACAAAGGCTGATGACTTTAGCAAGGCTTATAACTTCGCGCTGAACTACGCCGGTGCCAATCGCAACAAGAAGGGAAGTTGGGGTGCGGAGCTTGCATACCGTTACGTTGCCGACAATGTTTCATTCGCGCCGACTTATGATTCACACGGCATGCTGTCAAATAAAAAAGGCGTCGACTTCGGTTTAACGTGGACGCCGATTAAAAATACTTTTACTAAGGTCAGCTACTTTCACGGCAAGACGCTCGGCACCAATGAGACTACGAAAACTTTCTACGGACGTGTAAGCTTTTTCTTTTAGAGAGTGAAGAGTGAAGAGTGAGGAGGGAAGAGAATTTTTAACTCTTAACTCCTAACTAACATTAGTGAAGAGTGAAGAGGGAGTAATGGTTTGATAAATTTAAAACTGCACGGCAAAAATTTTAATACGCGCAACAAAACTTTGATAATGGGAATTTTAAACGTCACGCCGGATTCATTTTCGGACGGCGGTTTTTTTTATTCCCCCGAATCAGCCGTAAATCACGCGGCAAAACTTATCGCGGACGGCGCGGACATTATCGACGTCGGCGCAGAGTCCACACGTCCCAATTTTACGCCGATTGACGCCGATACTGAAATTGCACGCATTGAAAAAATTATTCCCGCGCTTAAAAATTGCGGCGTACCCATTTCAATTGACACTTACAAGCCGCAAGTTGCCGCCGTTGCACTTGAACTCGGCGCCGATATTATTAACGACGTTCACGGTCTTGCCGATGATGAGATGATTTGCGTTGCGAAAAAATTTAACGCGCCAGTCATTGCAATGCACAATCCCCTTGACAAAAATATTTCGGACGGTTATGTTATCGCCGACATAAAAAATTTTTTCCGCCGCACCTTGCAACGCTGTAAAAATTTCGGCTTGAACCCCGCGCAGATTATTTTTGATGTAGGTATCGGTTTCGGCAAGACGCAGGAAGAAAATTTAACCGTGCTACGCAACCTGCGCGAACTGAAAAATTTGGACGGCGTCGAAGTTCCATTACTTCTAGGTGTCAGCAGAAAAAGCGTTATCGGCTACGCGACGGGTTTTGACGTTACGAATCGTGACGAGGCGACCGGCGCGGTTTGCGTGCTGGCAATTTCGCAGGGCGTTGATATTGTGCGCGTCCATAACGTAAAATTAATTTCAAAAATGTGTAAGATGGCAGATAGTTTAATCAGGGGGAAATAATTTGAGCGACAAAATGATTTTAACCGGCATTGAAGTTTTCGGCTATCACGGTTGCAGTGACGAAGAGCAGAAGTTGGGACAAAAATTTTGGGTAGACGTGGAGCTTGATTTAGATTTATCGGCGGCAGGAAAAAGCGACGACTACGCCGATACGGTTGACTACGTGGGAATTTTGCAATGCGTTGAAGAAGTTGTAGGCGGCAGGGCGCGCAGGTTGATTGAAAGCGTTGCGGAAGATTTGGCGCAGAAAATTTTGGCGGACTTTGAAAAAGTTGACGGCGTTAAAATCACGTTGCACAAACCCAATGCGCCGTTGAAATTCACGTACGCCGATGCCGCAGTTGAAATTTACCGTGCAAGATGATAGCTTACTTAGGCTTAGGCGCGAATTTAGGTGACCGCGTAAAAACTCTTCGTACGGCGATTGAGCGCATAAAAAAAATTTCCGGCGTCGAACTCCTGCGCGTCTCTTCGTTTTACGAAACGGCGGCGTGGGGCGTCACGAATCAGCCGGATTTTATCAACGCGGCGGTTAAAATTAAAACGACGCTTGAACCGATTGAACTTTTAAACGCCGTGCAAAAAATTGAACTTGAATTAGGCAGGGTACGGCGTGAACATTGGGCGGCGCGTACAATTGACATAGACATTTTGCTAATCGACGACCTTAAAATAAATTTACCGCGCCTAATCGTGCCGCACCCCTACATTTCTGCGCGTGACTTCGTGAAAATTCCGCTGGCAGAAATTTCACCGTGCAAATTCAATCTGCGCGGCGACAGGGTAGAAAAAATTTTTGGCAGTCCGACAGATTTTGAGTTAAAATTAATTGCCTGCGTCGATAAAAATTTCGGTCTCGGCTACAAGGGCAAACTGCTTTTTCGCATTGCGGAGGATATGAAAAATTTTCGTGCATTGACGCTGAATAACACGGTAATTTACGGACGGCGAACTTTGGCGACGTTGCCGAATTGCAAGCCGCTGGATTCGCGCAGAAATATTATTTTTTCGCGCAGTCTTGAAAATATTGAAGGCGCTGAAATTGTTCACGGCGTTGAGGATTTATGGGACGCTTTAAGCCGGATCGATAGATCGATGGATCGATGGATCGATAGGGAATTCTCTAAGCTCTTCATAATCGGCGGCGGCGAAATTTTCACCGAGCTTTTACCCTACGCGACGGAAATTTATTTTACCGTTGTCGACGCTGAAAAAATTTCGGACGTAAAATTCCCGCCCTTCGCAGATGAATTTGAATTGGTTGACGTGAAACATTTTGACGGTAAAAATTTTGAAATCAGAAAGTACGTGAGGATTAAAAACTATGGATAATAAAATGAAGGCGACGGCGACACTTGCGGCAAGCGCGGTACTTGCGGCGGGAACTACGCCGGGACTTTCACCGCTGATAAATCTTGCCACTACAAGCGCGGGACAATTTTTTGTCGGGCTTTTAAATCACGGCTTTATTGCGGCGACAATCGGCGGACTTGCGGACTGGTTCGCAGTCACGGCGCTTTTTCGCAAGCCGCTTGGCATAAGTTACCGCACGGAAATTTTAAAGCGAAATCGCGGACGCATTACCGACGCCATCATTGAATTTGTAAGCAGTGACCTTCTTAACACGGAAAAT
>JAFTEG010000025.1 GCA_017453765.1 Selenomonadaceae bacterium | reverse complement strand
TTCTTTATTCGCGGATTCGATTGTACGTTTGATAAGACGCAGAACAGCGGGGTTGAAGTGGTTGTAAAGATATGAAATTTGCGCGTTGCCTCTGTCGACTGCCAGCGTATACTGCACGAGGTCGTTTGTACCGATTGAGAAGAAGTCAACATATTTCGCAAGAATCGGCGCCATTACGGCAGCAGCAGGAGTTTCAACCATGATACCGACTTGGACATTATCAGCGTATTCTTTGCCTTCCTGAACGAGTTCACGTTTTGCCTCTTCTACAAATTCTTTAGCGTCGAGGAACTCTTTAACGTTGATGACCATCGGGAACATGATAGCGGCTTTACCGAATTTACCTGCGCGAAGGATAGCTTTAAGTTGCGGCATGAAAAGATCGCGACGTTGCAAGCTGATACGAATTGCGCGATAGCCCAAGAAGGGGTTTTCTTCTTCGCCGACTTGAATATAGGGCAGGGGTTTATCGCCGCCGATGTCCATTGTGCGAATGACGCAGAGACCTTCGCCGTGAGTGACTGTAGCGCATTTTTCGACAGCGGCTTTGTATTCTTTAAATTGATCTTCTTCCTTCGGAATATCCTGTTTGCCCATGAAGACGAACTCTGAACGGAAGAGACCAACGCCGGTTGCGCCGAAGTTTTTAATAGCGGCGTCAGCGTCGGCAGGTGATCCGATATTGGCGACGAGTTCAACTTCCGTGCCGTCTTTAGTTTTCGCAGGAAGGGTTTTAAGAGTTGCATAATATGCTTTAAGCTCTTCCTGTTTTTTAATTTTTTCGGCATAAATGGCGCGTTCCTCGTCAGACGGACGAATTAAAATTTCTCCGGTGCCGCCATCGAGAATGGCAGGATCACCGTTAGCCATTTTTTCGATACCGTCACCAACACCGACAACGGTAGGAATTGCACGAGTTTTCGCGATAATGACGGCGTGCGCTGTAGTAGAACCTGCACCAAGAATAACGCCCGCGATTTTATCTGTGGGAAGTCCCGCGATAACTGACGGCTCAATTTCTTTACCGGCGACGATAACTTTTCCGGCAATTTCGGGGTCTTTAATGCCGAGCAAGAACTTTGCAATGCGCTTACCTACATCGCGAATATCTACCGCACGCCCGCGAAATACTTCATCGTCCATTGCTTCAAAAATCTTTGCATTGTCTTCGGCGGCATCAAGAACGGCTTTAGGAGCATTTTTTGTTTCTTCAATTTTTTCATGGATAGCTCCACTCAATGCAGGATCTTCGATAATCATACGGTGGGCTTCAAGAATTGCTGCCTGCTCTTTTAAGCCTTTTTCGTTAAAATCATCGATACTTTTTTTAAGATTTTCGGCAACTTCAATCAACGCATCTGCGGCTTTTTTCTTTTCGACTTCGAGTTTGCCGGGTTGATAATTGACAAGGAAGCTGTCGAGGTTTTGACCCGCAAGCAAAATCGTACCGACTGCGACGCCGGAAATTACGCCCTTACCTTTAATTACATCTGTCTTGACGCCGGAAACTGCGCCTTTAGCTTTAGTTTTGTCCGTCGCTTTAGTTTTATCTGCCATGAAAATTACCTCACAAAATCTTTTTTATACGAAAAGGGGAGGCGGGGACAAAATTCCTGTTCCCTCCTCCCCAAAAAAATTTCGCGGCGTAAAATGTAATTTTTACTCTTCGCCG
>JAFTEG010000212.1 GCA_017453765.1 Selenomonadaceae bacterium | reverse complement strand
TTGTCTACGACGAGGAAAGTTACGACACCTTGCCGCTGTCGGTTATCTTGACGAAAAAATATATTATCACGGTTTGCCTTGAAGAAACGCCGGTAATTGCCAGCTTTAACCAACGTACCGCCCGCCTTTTTCATACGTACAAGCGCACTCAGTTTTTGTTTGAAATTTTGTACCGCTCGGCGACATTTTATCTGCGCTACCTTCGCCAAATTAATAAGCTGTCAGACGAAATTGAAGAGCAACTGCGCCAATCCATGAGAAACAGTGACATTCTGCGGCTTATGGAGTTGCAAAAGGGTTTAACCTATTTCAACGCGGCACTGCGCTCAAATGACGCGGTACTTGAAAAAATTATGCGCCTTCGTACGAATAAAACGGTTGACGGCATTTTGGAAATGTACGAAGAGGACGAAGACCTTTTGGAAGACGTTATAATTGAGAATAAGCAGGCGCGTGAAATGGTTGAAATGTACAGCCAAATTCTTTCGCAAATGGCGGATATTTTTTCGTCAATCATTTCAAACAATCAAAATAAGGTTATGAAATTTTTGGCGGCGGTCACAATCATAATCGCGGTGCCGACGGTTATTGCAAGCTTTTTCGGTATGAACGTTCCCGTACCAATGGAAGGAAAAGATTACGGCTTTGTAACGGTTATGGTTATCGCTACAATCGCGTCGACCATTGCGTCATATTTCTTTTGGAAAAACCGAATGTTTTAGGTTAGATCGATAGTTGAATAGATCGATGGATCGATAGTAAAAGAGGGATTATTAAATGTGGAGAGGACTTTACACGGCGGCAACCGGAATGATAACCGAAACAAAACGCACTGACGTTATTGCGAACAACCTTGCCAATGCCGCGACTACCGGCTACAAACGAGATCTTACCGTTCACCGCGAATTTGAACCTATGCTTGTCAAGCGAATAAATGACGGCGCGGACGGCGGCACGGTCGGTATGACAGGCGGCGGTTTCAGCATTCTCGGCAACTTGGGTACAAGCAGTGACGACGTGACGAAGATTAAAGGTTTCAGCGTTGAAAATGAAAATTCGCAAAATCAAGGCATTGGGCGCGTAGGACTCGGCGACTACATTTCTGAAATTGCCGTTGACCATGAGCAAGGTCCGCTTGAATCGACGGGAAATATTTTTGACTTGGCGATAAGCGGTCCCGGCTTTTTCGTGTTGCAAACTCCAGAAGGCATTCGTTACACGCGAAACGGCGCCTTCACGCGTACGCAGGACGGAATTTTGCAGGACGTTCGCGGCTACAGCGTGCTTGATACGAACGGCAACGCGGTTACCCTTCCGCGCAACATTTCAAGTGACCGCGTGATTATAACCGGTGACGGAACGATTTATGCGGCGGATCAGCAGAATCAGCCGCAACGTCAGCTTGCTCAAATTCAGTTCGTGCAGTTTAATAACCGGCGTGCAGTTCAAAAGCAGGGAAATAATCTTTTTTACGCCGTCACCGACAATAACGGCAACGTAGCTCAGCCGCAACCGGCTACCGGCATCATTTTGCAAGGTATGCTTGAAAAGGCGAACACGCAAATTGTAAATGAAATGGTTGAACTCATTCATAATCAGCGCATGTACGAAGCCGGCGCGAAGGCTGTCACGACGCAAGACAGTATGCTTGAATCGTCCGTCAATCAAGTTGGGCGTCTTACCTAAGCTGAGGTGATATAAAACTACGCTGAGGTGATTTAAAACTACGCTGAGGTAATTTAAAACTACGCTGAGGTAATTTAAAATGAAGGCGTTAAAATTTTTTTCACTAAGTCTTTTAATCGCCGTTATGACCTTCTGCGCGGCAGGTAAGGCATTTGCGGCAAGCGCTTATGAAATGAATGCAGAGGCGGTACAACTTTTAAATCAACTGCGCCACGAACACGGGCTTAACGCGTTGAGTTGGGATCCCAATTCCGATTTACAAAAAGCCGCGCAGTTACGCGCGCGTGAGATTGAACAATATTTCAGCCATACGCGCCCCGACGGTTCAGACTGCTTTACCGTTTTTAAACAGTTCGGCTTAGGCTACCATGCTTGCGGCGAAAATATTGCTTACGGCACGAATCTTTCACCTGCCGGCGCCATGAAACTTTGGACAAATTCGCGGGGTCATTACAAAAATATGGTCAGCCGTGATTTTCGCGAAGTCGGCTTGGCTTGCCACATAAGCGGCGATTTAATTTACTGGGTTCAGCTTTTCTACACGAGATAAAAATTTAACTTGCAATTTAGATTAACTCACTTTATAATTTGCGTAACTTGAGAAACCAAAAAGCGCCCCGTGAACGAAACGAAGCGCTTTCAGAAGTCGAGGCAAGCGGTCATCATCTCCCTGTAGTTAAATTTTTAGTGGTTTTTGGTAAAGCGTCTGGTTTTGGATGGGTTAGACGGCTGTACCGCTAGTGATCAGGAGGATCGCGCCGGTGATGA
>JAFTEG010000211.1 GCA_017453765.1 Selenomonadaceae bacterium | reverse complement strand
TTGTGCAGGACGCGCAGATAACGCAAATTTTCTATCGGCACAGTGCAATTTTTTTTGTAGGACTTGCCGTCAATGCGGGAAAAAATTTCGGCGTCGATTTTTAAAATTTCAAAGTCATTGTCCATAAAAATATCCTCCACAAATTTTGCGGCAATGATAATTTTTTTTGCGCATAACGTCAATGAAAAGCGCGGCAAAATTTAGGCGGAAGGTGGTAATTTGGACGAAAGATTTTCTGCAATGATAGGTGACAGCGGCGTTAAGGTGCCGGGTCTCGGTGTCGTGATTTATAAAGGCGGCAGGGAAATTTACGCGAATTTTTTCGGCAGTCGGAAATTGGGTGAAAAAAATTTGCCCGTCACTCGCGATACAAAATTTCGTGTCGCGTCGCTGTCGAAACAGTTCACGATTTTCACGCTGATGCAACTTGTTGATCAAGGCAAATTAAATTTGGACGAAGACGTTAGCAAGTATTTAGGCTTTGCACTTCGCAACCCGCGCTACCCCGCCGTACCGATAACCGCGCGAATGCTGGCAAGTCATACGTCTTCAATTCGTGACGGCAAAATTTACAGCACACCGCCGCAATTCGGCTTGAAAGAATTTTTTTCGCCGCACGGAAAATTTTATGAAGGTGGCGCGCATTTCGGCATTGAACCGCCGGAAAAATTTTTCACCTACTGCAATTTGAACTACGGCATTTTAGGCACGCTGATTGAGATTTTAACCGGTACGCGGTTTGACATTTATCAGCACGAAAATATTTTGGCGCAACTCGATACACGCGCAGATTACGTCGTCGGTAACTTGTCACGGCAGGATTTTAATTTACTCGGTGCCACGTATCAAAAGAAAGATTCGGCAGGTCATTGGGACGAGTTTGGCAAGTGGTACGCGAAGGCTGATGATTACGCGGCTCAACCTGCGCGGGACACGATTTATTTACAAAACCCCTACGCCGAAGATTTTTGCGGCACGTACGATTTACAAAGCTACGAAGTCGGCACCAACGCCACGATTTTTTCACCGCAAGGCGGCTTGCGAATTTCGTTTGACGAGCTGACTCACGCAATGGAAATGGTTTTGAATGGCGGCACGTATCGCGGCAGAAAAATTTTGCGTGAAAGCAGTTTGGCTGAAATGTTCAAGCCGCAGTGGATTTATGACGCGCAAAAAAATAACGGCGATACTTGCGGCGGCGTCATGCGCTCTTACGGTCTCGGCGAATACCAAATTGACGGTAAGAGTACGGCGCGGCTTTGCAAGCACACCGAAATTAATTTGGGCGGACATACCGGCATTGCGTTCGGCTTATTGGCGGGAATGTTTTTTCGCGTCGGTACGAAGGACGCGTTTTTTTACATTGCCAATGGTCACTGTCTTGCCGAAGATAATCCGCGCAGTTTCGGCAAGTTCAGCGCCAATTATATTTGGGAAGAAAATATCTCGGACTTAGCTTGTAGCTTTTTAAACTATTAACTATTAACTATTAACTATTTACTATCCACTACAACAAATTCTTGCCGTGAAATTCGCGGACATTGCGGCAGTCACCGATAGTATGTTCGCCGCGTTCAAGCGCGATTAAGCCCGTGCGTATGACTTCCAAAATGCCGTACGGTTTCAAAAGGCGCGTGAATGCCGTAACTTTTTCGTCGTTGCCGGTAATTTCAAAAATCAGCGTCGTCATCTGCACATCAATGACATGAGCGCGGAAGAGTTCAGCCAACTTCAAAACTTCAAGGCGGTTATCGTCGTTGCACAAAACTTTTACCATTGTCATGCCGCGCGTCACCGCCGTTTCCGAATCAAGCCGCTGTACCGCCTTAACAATCGGCATTTTTTCAAGCTGCTTAATCATCTGTTCAATTAAATTCGCGTCGCCGAAAACTACAACGGTTATGCGCGAAAAGTCCGGCGATTGCGTGACGCCGACGGATAGGCTTTCAATATTAAATTCGCGGCGGCTGAACATGCTGGCAACTCGTACCAAAACGCCGGGCTGATTCTCCACGTACACTGACAAAATATGTTTCATAAAAATTTTTTCACCCCAACCACTCTTTACTCTTTACTCTTCACTCTTAACTCTTCACTCTTCACTAAAACTTCAACGTCGCAAAATAATCGTCCAAAGTTTCTGCGCGTCGAATCATCTCAATGTTGCCGTCTTCGCGCAGTAACAATTCCGCACTGCGAAGTTTGCCGTTGTAGTTAAAACCCATTGCATGCCCATGCGCGCCGGTATCATGAATTATCAGCACGTCGCCTATATCAATTTTCGGTAGCGCTCTGTCAATCGCGAACTTGTCATTGTTTTCACAAAGCGAACCGGTCACGTCGTAAACATTTGTCAGCGGCGCCGTCTCTTTGCCGGAAATGGTAATGTGGTGATAAGCGCCGTACATTGCCGGACGCATTAAATTAGCCATGCACGAATCAAGACCGATATAATTTTTATACGTATTTTTTTCGTGAATCACGGTAGATACAAGCCAGCCCGCATTGCCCGTCATTGCGCGACCGCTTTCAGTAGCGATTGCGACATTTTCAAGACCGAGCGGCACCAAAATTTTTTCGTACAGCTTTTTAATGCCTTCGCCTACCGCCTTGAAGTCAACCGGCTTTTCAGTGGGGCGATATGGTATGCCGAAGCCGCCGCCTAAATTTATAAATTCCAACTCAATGCCGAGCTGATTTTTTATTTCTGCGGCAAGTTCAAACATAATCTGCGCGGTAAGCAAAAATGTTTCGGTGCCGCGTTCATTCGACGCAACCATAGTATGAAGACCGAAACGATTAACGCCTTTGTCACGCGCAATTTTGTAGGCGTCGAAAATTTGTCTGCGCGTCAAGCCGTACTTAGCCTCAGCGGGTTTGCCGATAATGTCATTGCCCGCGTTCATAATGTCGGCGGGATTGTAGCGGAATGAAAGGCATTGCGGCATACCGGCATTTTGCTCAAGGTACTCAATGTGCGTTATGTCGTCAAGATTTATTATCGCGCCGAGTTCAATAGCTTTTTGAAATTCTTCTGCCGGTGTATCGTTGGAAGTCAACATAATTTTTTCACCGGTGACGCCTGCCTTTTCGCTGATAAAAAGTTCCGCCAATGAACTGCAGTCCGTACCCGCGCCGTCACGCGCCAAAATTTTTACTATGTGCGGATTCGGCGTAGCCTTTACCGCGAAATGTTCACGAAAACTTTTTGCCCACGAAAAAGCCTCACGCAGTTTACGAAAATTTTTGCGTATCGTGCCTTCGTCGTACAAATGAAACGGCGTTGGAAATTTTTTTATGACTTCGCGCAGTTCCGATGCGTTCAAGGGGAAATTTTTCGGCGAATAAATTTCATTCAAGCTGAATACCACCTTTAAAAAGTTGTTAGGGAAGAGGGAAGAGAGACTATCGATC
>JAFTEG010000210.1 GCA_017453765.1 Selenomonadaceae bacterium | reverse complement strand
TAATCCCTAACATATACGCGGCACTAAATTTCCTATCGGCGTGTCTACAATTCTGACACTGCCGATTTTTGTTTGCAATCCAACTCTTCCGCCGCGATTAGCCGTCACTTCGCCTATAATCTGCGCGTCGTGACCATAAATATTTTTCCGCATCACGGCAAGAATTTTTTCCGCCGCGTCACTTGGTACAATCGCAATTAATTTACCTTCGTTTGCAAGCTCCAACACGTCAAAGCCTAAAATGTCGCAGACGCCGCGCACTTCCTCACGCACGGGAATTTTATCTTCCGCAATGACAATTTCAAAATTCGCCGCCGCCGCAATTTCATTTAAAACCGCCGCCATGCCACCGCGCGTCACGTCCCGCAACATTGCAATTTCCGGTTCGACTTCCAACATTTCACGTACCAACTTATTCAGCGGCGCGCAATCGCTTTTAATATTAGGCGGCAACTCCAAGCCGTGACGTTCGCCCAAAATCGCCGTTGCGTGGTCGCCTACGTAGCCGGAAATTATAACTTGCATACCCGCGCAGATTTTTTTTGCCGAAATTTCAACGCCGCCAATCAGTTCACCGACTCCCGCCGTATTTATGAAAATGCCGTCCGCTTGCCCCTTGCCGACAACTTTCGTGTCGCCGGTGACAATTTTCACGCCCGCTTCATTCGCCGCATTGCTCATCGACGTTAAAATTTTTTGCAGGTCTGAAATTGCAAAACCTTCCTCCAATATCAAGCCGACAGAAATATATTTCGGTACGGCGCCGGTAACCGCCAAATCGTTCACCGTGCCGCAGATACTTAGCTTGCCGATATCGCCGCCGCGAAAAAATATCGGTCGCACAACGTAGCTGTCAGTAGTCATCGCAAGCTTGCCGATTTTCGCGCCGTCGTGCAGTTCATTCAAAATTTCATTGTCAAAATGCGGCAAGATAACTTCCTGCAATAAATCCGCGCTGAACTTGCCGCCTGCACCGTGCGCCAACGTAATTTTTGCCGTCATAAATCAATAACACTTCCCGTGCTGAGATTTTCTGAATTTACCTTAGCGCAAACTTTTTCGCCGGAGCAGTGACAAAGTTTAAAATCCTTCACGCCTAAATTTTTAAGCTCGGCTACGGTCTTGTCAATCAATTCATCATCGGCATTCAGCAGGTGTACGCCGCCTACAAGCCGCACTACAGGCTCGTTAAAGCGCTCAACTACGGTGGAGACTATATTCAATATGCCGACGTGCGAACAGGCGGCTACAACGCTTATACCGTCGTCACCGCGTAACACCATACAAATTTCGTCGCTGAAAGTGTCCGCCACCTTCTTTTTCGCCATACCGACAAAAAATTTATCCGGCACCGTTTCAAAATCGTACGTGCGATTGAATTTGCCGACTAAAAAAATTTTATCGTCAAGCTGTAGCATTTCGCCGCATTTTTTGTACGTGATGTGAAGGCGCTCAAAATCCCGCTCCATAAACGTCACGCCTTTGAATACGTACTTGCTGCCATCCCAATTAAATTTCTTGTTGAAAAAATTTTCGCCGGTGTACAGCGTTTTAATTTTGGCGTATTTTAAAAGTTCCGTGAAACCGCCGCCGTGATCGTAGTGCGCGTGACTTATTACAGCCGTTTTAATTTTTTTCAAGTCGACGCCCAACTTTTCGGCGTTACGCCATGCCATGCCGGTTTGTCCGCAGTCAAATATAAATTTTATCCCGTCGCCTTCGACCAACATTGCAAGCCCGTGTTCACTTTCAAGCGCAGGATTAAAATTTTTGTCTTCAACCAAAATTTGTAAACGTGTCGCCAAATTTATCACTCCATTTTACAAAACTCTGTTCGCCTATTATAAATCTAAAAGTCAACTTTTAAAAGCCGTTACCGCGTTAAAAATTGGCGGCTTTAAAATTTGGTAAAAAAAATATTGACAATTTCAATGCGGTTTGATATACTTGCAAAGTCTTTTAAAGACGGTGTTACGAGTCGAGGCACGGAGTGGTACTCAAGAGGCTGAAGAGGACGGTTTGCTAAATCGTTAGGGTCGTAAGGTCGCGGAGGTTCAAATCCTCTCCACTCCGCCATAATACTAAAAGGTTCCTACAAAGGGAATTTTTTTAGTTTACGGATAAAAATTTTTTTACAAGATAAAATTTAAACCTAAATTTAAATTTAAACTTAAAACGGAAAACTTAAAAGGGGACGCGTTCAACGTCCCCTTTGTTAATTTCGGTATGGAGCGGGCAATGGGAATCGAACCCACCTTTAAAGCTTGGGAAGCTCTCGTTCTACCGATGAACTATGCCCGCAATGAATTAAGCTTGCTGAATCAAGCTGAGTATGTTCGCTTGATTGTGGTTGTACAAATTTGTTACATGCAGTGCAAGCTGTTCTTGAACTTTTTGCGAATTTAATTCAATCGCGGCTTTTGCCATGTCGGTATCGCCGATTGTGGACGCCGCCGCCATTTCGTTTTCTTCCATCGTGTTGTAAAGCGCCTCTTGGTAGTCAAGACGTTGCAGGTACGCGCCTTGCGTAGTTGCCTCGTCAAGCGACGCGTCGATAGCACTGCCGTCAAGCGACATATTCAGTGAATCATTTATGTTTTGAACTGTTTCAATCGCGTTGTTGACGACGCCTAAGGCATTCTGCGCGGACTCTTGCGTTGAAATGTCCAATGTCACGTTGCCTTGACTGTCGACTAAGCCGAGAGACTCTGCGCGGATATCGCCGAGATTGAAGTTTTCGTAGCCGATAACGCCTGCAATGCCGGAATTTTCTTCCGTGCCGTCCAAAATGTGTTTGCCGTTGTAAGTGACGTGAGAATTTTCATCAATCTGCGAAACAAGCTGGTTTACGCCTTCCTGCAACGCGGCTCTGTCGGAATTGGTAGTGGCACCGTCCGCCGCCTTCATAATGTATTCTTTAATCGTCGACAGCGCGGTAATGGTGTTAGCCGTAGCACCTTCAGCGGTTTTAATCATTGCTCCGGCGTTTTGAACATTCTGCGCAGACTGCGACGTTGAGGAAATGTGGCTGTCCATACGCTTTAATATCGCGTAGGCTGAACTGCCGTTTTTCGCACTCGGATAATTTGTACCCGTAGCAATTTGTTGCGTGGTCTTCTGCATGGCACTGTTGATGTTATTCAACGTGGTAAGCGAATTGTTCACGCCGCCCATTGTAATTGCCATGTTAATCACCCGTCCTTTCTTCCGTAAAAAATTATTCATCCTTAATTTGTCGAATCATAGCACAAAAATTTTTCTTTTACAAGTCCAATCTTAAAACGCCGAGCCTAAAATTTTTGCCGAATCTAAAATTTTTGTAGAGCTTAAAATTTTTGCCAAACCTAAAATTTTCGCCGCGTTGTTACGATAAAAAGAAAAATTTATTTCACGATAAAAAAGAAATTTCAGAAAAATACTTTTATTTCATAGAATTATGTGGTATTATTTATACAACTCTTAAGCACGAAAAAATTTTTTGAGAGGAGCAATTAATATATGACAACACTTTTGGAGAAGACGCGGAAAATTAACAAGCTTCTGCAACGTTCAGAAAATGTTGAATACGATGGCGTGTCGAAGGTTTTAAGCAACGTACTTGACGCTAACGTTTACATTATGGATAAGAGCGGCGAAATTTGCGGCTACGCGTTCACGGACAATTTTGAATGCGAATTGATGATTGAAAAGGTCATTCGCAAAGGCAGATTTCCCAAACCGTATGTGCGCTGGCTGAATCGGCTGGAGGATACTCAAGCTAATCGACGTACGCGTAGCGGAACCTGTGCTTATGATGAAAATGCGCGTTGTTCATTTGAAAGCAAAAATACCACGATAGTTCCCATTTACGGCGTCGGACGTCGAATCGGTACGCTTATCATGGCGCGCTACGATGAGGACTTCACGGAAGATGACTTGATTCTTGCCGAATACGCCGCCACCGTTGTAGGTATGGAAATGCTCCGCGACCATACTGAAAAAGTTGAGATTGAGGCGCGTAAAAAGGCGACGGTGCAAATTGCGCTGGCGACGCTTAGTTATTCCGAATCTGAAGCGGCGATAAATATTTTAAGCGAATTGGACGGACGCGAAGGACTTTTGGTAGCGTCGAAGATTGCCGACCGTGTTGGCATTACGCGTTCTGTCATTGTAAATGCTCTGCGTAAATTTGAATCTGCCGGCGTCATTGAATCGAAGTCACTCGGTATGAAAGGCACGTACATTAAAATTTTGAATGAATACCTGCTTGACGAAGTGAAAAAGCTGAAGCGCTGAAGCGCAATTAAGGATTAGGGATTAAGAATTAAAAACCTAATTCCTCTTCCCTCTTAACTCTTCCCTCTTAACTCCTCACTCTTCCCTAAAACCTAGTTTACAATGCGAAAAGTTTTTGGTAAAATCTGCAGGTTGTAAATCTACAAGTTATAAATTTAAATATTGGAGGAAATTTTTTATGGACAAAATTTGGGTTACGGTTCCCGTGACGGTTAAGGCGAAACTTACCGAAAAACTTCGTACGCGCATTATCGGCGACCTTGATAAAACCGTTCAGCAAATGGATCTTGAAATTAAGCAGATTAACATTGACCGTCAGCGCGAACTGAATAACCACCCTGAGCAAGGCGAACAGATTGTACGCTTTTTCGGCAACGAAGTGAATAAACGCCAGCAAGCACGCGAAGAGGCTCTTAACCGCAAAGAAATTATTGAAAAGCTTGCTATCGGCGCGGAAATTGTTCAAGCCACCCTGCCGCATCAAGTTGAATTGAAAATCGGCGATGACTTCAACGAAATTACCAACGTTGAAATTTTGCTTGAAGACGACAAAATTATTTCTATACGCGGATAAAAAATTCATACGCTGGAAAATTTTATGACAGAAAAAAATTCTAACGCCGAAAAAAATTCCAATGAAGTTATAATCGGCAAACTCGGCAAAACTCACGGCTTACACGGTCTTATTAAAATTATTCCGCTTACCGACTTTGAAGGACGTTTCGACGACTTGAAAGAGGTTTTTGTAGGCGGCAACTTGCGGCAGATTGAAAACGTGGCTCATATCGGCGAAGAGATTTTTGCAAAGTTCAAAGGTATCGACGATCGTGAAACTGCCAAAAATTTGACGAACAAAATTTTAACCGTGCCGCGCAGTCAAGCCGCGCCGCTTGATGAAGGCGAATTTTATACCTTCGACATAATCGGCTGTGAAGTTTTTGACGGCGAAAAAAAAATCGGCGTTGTCACCGAAGTTTTGAAAACCGGCAGCAATGACGTCTTTCAGATTGAAACTGCCGACGGCAAGGAAATTCTGATTCCCGCGCTGAAAAGTATCGTAAGTGACATTGACATTGCCGCAAAAAAAATTTTTGTAAGCGGCTACGAAAATGCTGATTGATATCATAACGCTTTTTCCCGAAATGTTCGGCGGCGTATTTGGCGAAAGTATCGTTAAACGCGCCGTCGACAACGGGATTTTAAAAATAAATTTAACGCAACTGCGCGACTTCGCGTTCGACAAGCACAAACACGTTGACGATTCGCCATTCGGCGGCGGAAGCGGCATGGTGCTTAAGCCGGAACCGATGTACCGCGCAGTTCGTCACGTTTTGGCGTCAGATGAAAATTTATCGCGCAGAATTATAATCACCGACCCCGCCGGTACGACGTTCAATCAGAGCAAGGCGAAAGAGCTTGCGACGTTTGAGCGGCTTATTTTTATTTGCGGGCATTATGAAGGTTTTGACGCGCGAATTTATGATTTAGCCGACGAATTAATTTCAATCGGCGACTACGTTTTGACCGGCGGCGAACTTCCGGCAATGGTAATTGTCGACGCCGTAGCGCGAATGTTGCCGGGCGTACTTGGCGCTACCGATTCCGCCGTAACAGATTCTTTTTTTGACGGGATTTTATCCTATCCGCAATATACAAGACCGCGCGACTTTGAAGGCAAAACGGTGCCTGACGTGTTGCTTTCCGGCAACCACGCTGAAATCAATAAATGGCGGCGCGAACAGGCTTTAAAGCTTACAAAGTCACGGCGTCCCGACCTTTTGGATGAGGGCGTGTTGACTAATTCAAGTTTCTATAATTTCTAGGGTTTTTTACTTACTTTTTCTTTGGCGCAAAGAAAAAGTAACAAAAAGAAACATGTCCGCAGAAGTCGCGTCCGGCGACTTGCGCGGACAGGGCGCGCGTCCTTGCGCGCCTCACCTACTTGCAACGTTGACGTAATTTGCAACGTTTTTTTGAATTTACCAACAATAAACGTCTTGGCTCCGCTTTAAACACTACTGTTGAAAAAATTTTGACCGCGCAGTTTATTGGCAACCACGCCGAAATTAATACATAGCGCCTTGAGTAAGTGTTAAAGCTTAGTAGAAATAACTGCAAAATCAAAAAAGCCCGGAAGTTCTCCGAGCTGTTAACTTCTATTGGTGCGGTCGGCGAGACTTGAACTCGCACCCCCAAACGAGGACTACCCCCTCAAAGTAGCGTGTCTGCCTATTCCACCACAACCGCTTAATTTTGGTGACTTCGTTCAACGAAGTGTGTTGATTATATCAAAGTGAAAAGTTTTTGTCAATATATTGGTGCGGTAGAGAGGACTTGAACCTCCACGGGGTCGCCCCCACCAGCGCCTGAAGCTGGCGCGTCTGCCATTCCGCCACTACCGCGAAAATTTTAATCTTCTAAATTCTCTTCCATCCACTCTACGGTTTCTTCCGGCAGGTACGACGCATAATTATCGTTGACTTCACAAACAAAAATGAAATCGCCTTCAAAGAGATGCTGTAATAAGTTATCGTAAACCTCTTCTGCCGAATCTTCGGAGCAGACAAACCACTGGTCACCGAAGACGTGACGCCACGCGGGATATTCATCAATCGCGTCGGCAAAATCTTCATACTCATCGTCCTCATTAAATTCACAGGAGACCAAGTACAGATTTAACTTTTTCTTCTTTTTCACAATGTCCTCCGAAAAATTTAAGCAAGAATAATATCTTTACTCTGCAAAAGTTTCAGTGCAGGAGTGCAAGCGCCGCAATCGCAGTACTTCGCGCCGCTAGCTTTCAACTCGTCGGCATGAGCGGCAAATTTTTTAGCGCCTTCTTCGCCGAAAATCTGTACCGCGTGCTGTGAATGAGCAAACGCTACAAGACCATCGATAGGCGTAATGTCGGCTTCAAGTTCCGCAATAAATTCTTTGGAAACAGCTTTATCGGCAGGATTATCAATCCACGCCTCCTGCGCTTTCGCTTTTAAAGGTGCGCAACAACTTGGCGCCGCCATCATTTCTTTTGCAAGAGAGATTAAATTTTCTTTAGACATAAAAAAATTTCCTCCGCCAAAATTAAATCTGGTGCCGAG
>JAFTEG010000209.1 GCA_017453765.1 Selenomonadaceae bacterium | reverse complement strand
TCACTTCTCCCTAAATTTACACGTCACCGGCATTTTTAACGTTTACAATGTTTTGGCGGCGGTAGGCGCCGCGTTGGCAGAAAGAATACCTGCGGACGTGATAAAGACTGCGCTGGAAAATTTCCGCAGTGTTGCCGGACGTTTTGAAAAGATTTTTGCCGACATACCATTCACGATTATCGTAGACTACGCGCACACCCCCGACGGCGTGAAAAATGTTTTGGAAACTGCGCGGCAGATTGTAAAGAACCGAATCATTACGGTATTTGGTTGCGGCGGCGACAGGGACAATACCAAGCGACCGATTATGGGTAAAATTGCGGCGGAGCTTTCAGACATTGTCATTGTCACTTCCGACAATCCGCGCAGTGAAAATCCCGCCGATATCATTTCGCAGATTGAAGTAGGCGTGAAAGAAAAAATCGGCGATAAAACTTTTGAATCAATCGTCGACAGACGCAAGGCGATTTTCCGTGCTGTTGAAATTGCAAAAGCCGGCGATATAATTTTGATTCTCGGCAAGGGGCATGAAAATTATCAGATTCTTAAAAATGAAACGATACACTTCGACGACAGAGAAGTTGCATTGGAATGCGTAAGGCGTAAGGCGTAGTGCGTAGTGCGTAATGGTATAGGCTACAAGCTACCGGCTACAAGCTAACAATTAATCTTCCTTCTTTTCAGGTTCGTCACTTTCGGCATCAACTTCTTCTTCGACAATATCTTCCGCGTCGGGGACAATTTCTTCACCGGCAAAATTGATAACCTCATTGAAAGGCACGACCTTCTCTTCGCCCTTCTCATTGTCGACGTAGCGAAAACCTTCCGCAGTAATGACAGATTGGTCTGCCTGCAACGCCGTTACCAAATCCGCGCTTTGCTGGTCTATTGCAATTATGCCGAAATTGCTGAGCAACTTTTTCAGCACGGTTTTCTTAGCCATAGCGTCAAAATTCGTCGACCACACGGAAGTTTTTCTGTTGTGATCCACATCGTAAGAGTAACTTTGAGAATACTTTGCGGCGTGCGCTTTAAGTTCATCAACCGTCATATAAAGCGCCTTGTGAAAGCCGTTAAGCAATTCCATATAAGAGACGTAGCCGACAATCTCTTCCGAAATTTTTTCGCCGCGTACAATTCCACCGGTCACGAAGTCAATTTCTTTAATCTGACCTTCACGAACGGCGCCGGAATTTAACGTGATATATTGACCGCTGCGCATTGCAAGCTGAATCAAGCCCTTGTAGCCGAGTTGGAACTGCGCCTGATTTTTGTAAGGGACAAGGAACGCAAAACCGAGACTGGGATTTATCGGCAATTTCAATGCGGCGGCAATACCTGCGGCGCTGACGATTGAAAACGACGTGCAGTTTTGCAATTTTGAGTTGTTGTTCACTATTGCCAGTATCGACGAGATAAAGGACGGCGCCGAAGTGTTTAAAAGTACTTCAAAGCGTTTCTTAACCGGCTCTGAATTTAAAAGTTGTTGAAGCGAAAGACTTTCCTGTTTCATACAAAAACTCCTTAGTATAAATTTCAAAGTATTTTATCAGAAAATTTTTATTTAGGAAATATAATTTGAAAATATAATTTGAAAATATAATTTGAAAATATAATTTGAAAATATAATTTGAAAAGTAGGGCGTGTTGATTAAATCAAGTTTCGATAAATTCTTAGGGTTTTTTAACTTACTTTTTCTTTGGCGCAAAGAAAAAGTAACAAAAAGAAACATGTCCGCAGAAGTCGCGTCCGGCGACTTGCGCGGACGGGCGCACGTCCTTGTGCGCCCCGCCATAATTGCGGCTGTTACGTAATTTG
>JAFTEG010000208.1 GCA_017453765.1 Selenomonadaceae bacterium | reverse complement strand
GCAGGAAAAAATTTTCGGCGTGTAGAAAAAACTTTGCGAGGTGATTTCTTTTGAATGAAAGAATTTTTACTGCAGAAGATATAAAAGTTTTAGTTAAACCGCTTGCTGAAAAATACCATGTTCAAGAAGTTTATATTTTTGGCTCCTATGCAAGAGGTGACGCCAATGAAAAAAGCGATTTGGATTTTCTAATTTTTGGCGGTGAGAATTTTAAACCGACAACTATTTTTTCTTTTGCAGAGGAATTGCGCGAAATATTGAAAAAGCCTGTAGACGTTTTTGAAATACGAGAATTAAATATTGACAGCGAATTTTACAAAAATGTAATGCAAGAAAAGGTTTTGGTGGCGTGAAATATTCTGATGAGCAACGTATAAAAAAAATTTTGGATTATGCGACGAAATTACAAAAATATATTTTGGACAATAATATAAGCAAAGAAAAAGTTTTAAATGAAGTTGAACTGCAATGGCTTGTTACCACGCCTTTATACAATATCGGCGAACACGTTTATAATTTGTCGAAAGAATATAAATCAGCGCACAAAGATATTGAATGGAATATGATATCAGGATTGCGACACAGATTAGTTCATGATTACGAAGGCACCAACTGGAATATCATTGTTGATGTTATATTTGATGAATTGCCGATTTTCATTGAACAGCTAAAAAATTGTTAGAGTCAAGCTGAAAAATTTTACAGGCATTGAAATTGTAACGGCACGTGAATTTTATGACAAATACATTAAAACTTCCGCAGTGTGAAATTATTTATCCCGCGCAGGTTTGGCGGGAATTTTTATTAGTTGCAGGCGGGCGGCGTCCCGACGAAAAATTTTTCCTTGAACTTTCACGCGGCAGAAAGATTTTTGCCGTTGACAAAGGCATTGAAATTTGCCGTGACCTGAATATTTTGCCGGAAATTTTAATCGGCGATTTTGACAGCGCAGAAAGTTCTGCCGTGAATTGGGCGATTAAAAATAAAATTCAGATTGAGCGTCACCCCGTTGACAAAGATTTAACCGATACCCAGCTTGCACTAAGCTTAGTCGAAAAATCCTACTCCCTACTTCCTACTCCCTCTTCCCTACTCCCTCTTCCCTCTTCCCTAATCTTAACCGGCATTTTCGGCGGCAGGTTCGACCATTTATTCAGCAACGTTTTCACCTGCGCGGCGGAGAAAGTTGCAACTTGCCTTGTCGATGAGCAGGAACTAATTTTTTTCGTACGCGGCGGTGAAAGTTTTACCGTGAAATTTTTCGTGCGACCAATGGCGCTGTCACTGTTGCCGATAACCGAAATTTGCGAAGGCGTGACGTTGAAAAATGTGCATTGGGAACTTGAAAACGCGACGCTTAGACAAAATTTTCCAAACGCCGTGAGTAACCGCGTTGAGGCTGAAACAATAAAAATAAGCGCCGCCAAAGGGACGCTTGCTGTATATTTTAGGTTTTAGGGGCTAGGGGTTAGGTGCTAGGTTGTAAAGAATTAAAAGCCAGTTCGCAAATTTCATCAAGTCGCGAAAAATTTTTCTTCAAAAACAATTCGCCTAAGAGAGATTCAAAGCCGGTGCTTGCGTGATATTCTTCAACCGTAGCCGAGCGCGGCGCGTGACTTTTCGCATTTCTGCCGCGTCGAAATATATCGCGTTCATCGTCAGTCAACTGCGATTCAATTTTTTTATAAGCCTCCGCCTGTGAAACTGCCGAAACAATATCCGCGCTTAAATCGTGCAACTTGCTGATTTTATGCGTGACGCTTAAAAGCCGCGTTCTAACGTACAAATGAAAGTACGCGTCGCCAATGTACGCGGTTACCAGCGGCGAAAGTGTTTTTACTTCATCTGCATCAAAGTCAAGCATTTTTCCACTTCACGCCCTGCGGAGTATCTTCCAAAATAATTCCCGCCGTTTTAAGTTCGTCACGAATTTTGTCGGCAACCGCCCAATTTTTTGCACTGCGTGCGTCTTGCCGAATTGAAATTATAATGTTCATAAGCTTGTTGACCAATTCGTCGTCAACGGCTTTTTCTTTTGGAATATTTTCAAAAATGCCGATAATCGACGCCATTTCCATGAAGACTTCACGCACGCGCATAATTATGAAAGCGTCGGTTCCGCGCGGCAAAATTTTACCGGCGATAAAGTCATTGTAGTAAGAATTAATGTCGCGCGAAAGTTCAAACATATAGCTTATTGCCAGCGCCGTGTTGAAGTCGTCATTCATCGCGTCTTCAAAGCTTGACATCAGCCTTTCGGCAAGATCCACGAGACCGCCCGCCTGCGAAACGGTTATCATTTTGGATTTTTCAGTTGTACCTTTGACAAAGGTGCCGTCCTCAATTTTTTTCGCAAGGTCGTTCAAATATTCGTAGGAAGTTTTCAGCCGATTGTAAGCAGTGCGCGTATTTTCCATAAGCGTATCGGCGAAATCCAGCGGACTGCGGTAATGCGTCTGCAGAAGGAAAAGGCGTACCACTTCGCCCGGAAATTTTTTAAGAATATCTTCAACCGTGAAAAAGTTGCCTTCGGAACTGCTCATCTTCTGATTGTCAATCGTCAAAAAGCCGTTGTGTACCCAATACTGCGCGAAAGAATGTTCGTCGCCTATCGCGCATTGAGACTGTGCAATTTCATTTTCATGGTGCGGGAAAATTAAATCTGCGCCGCCGCCGTGAAAGTCAAATTTTTCGCCGAGATATTTTAATGACATTGCAGAACATTCAATGTGCCAACCTGGACGCCCTTTGTCGAAGGGACTGTCCCACGCCGGTTCGCCTTCTTTCGACGCCTTCCACAATGCAAAATCCATTGGGTGATTTTTTCTGCCGTCAACTTCAATCCTTGCGCCTGCCTGCATTTCTTCAAGCTTGCGCCCGCTGAGTTTGCCGTAGCCCGCATCTTTCTCGACGCTGTAATAGACATCGCCGTTATCAAGCCGGTACGCGTAACCCTTTTTCAAAAGCGTATCAATCATTGAAATAATTTCGTCCATTGTTTCGGAAACTTTGGGGTAGACATCTGCGCGGCGTACATTCAGCGCGTCCATTGACTTGAAGTAAATGTCGATATTTTTGGTGGAGACTTCTTTCCACGTAGAATTTTCAATTTTCGCGGCGGCAATAATTTTGTCGTCAACGTCGGTGAAATTTTGAATGTAGGTAACTTTGTAGCCGAGCTTTGCAAAGTAGCGGCGAATAACGTCCCATATCACGAAGGGGCGGGCGTTGCCTATGTGCGTCGACTTATTCGGCGTTATACCGCAGCAATAAATGCTGACTTCGCCTTTTTTAAGCGGCTTAAAAATTTCCTTGCGCTTTGTCATCGTGTTGTAAACTTGAATCATGATTTAATTTGCCTCCAAAAAAATTTTACTTACATACTCCAAAAGTTCTGTCGGTGAAATAATTATAGGTGTGTCTATATCGGCTTCCAAAAAATCTTTGTCGCCGGTCAACAAAATATCAACGTTATGAAAAATCGCGTCGCTTAAAACGGGAATATCTTTTTCATCGCGCAGAGTTCCCAAAATTTCATCTGTACTTTGACAACGAATAAAATTCATTCTTTTGTACTTGGAATATATTTTCTCTGCTCTATCGGACCATTTTTCATATAAAATGCGTTTAAATTCATTCTCAACATATTCAGAAACATAAATATCGTGCTTTAAATTGAAAAGAAGGTGCAATGTGTGTCTGACTTTGCCGCCAAAAACCAGCGCCGAAATGAGAATGTTGGTATCAACCATTATGCGCATTAGCCATTCGACGCCTCCTCATTTCCGCCAAATCCTTTATCATTTCCTCTTCACTTTTCCAACCTTTGTCATCGCCGATAATGTCTTGAATTTCTTCCATAAGCGTTAAATTTTTTTCAGCCGTAATCATCGCAGTCATTTTATCAACCAATCTATCCATACGAATTTCTTTAATGCTTTTATTTTCGTCTACCTTTTTATGATTAGCCCAAAACGTTTTAATTTCTTGAATTAAGTTATCAAAGTCTTCTTTAGTCATTTTGGGCTTAACCGTAATTTCTACGGGCTGATCGTCGGGATAATTCGGCAGGTCGATAATGCCTTTTAAAGCTCCCGCATTCATTTTAACTGTTACAGGTTCCATGATAAATTCTCCTTTCAGTGTCAGCTTTTATTTTTTTTTAAATTTACGGCAGAAATTTTTTCGTCGGCTAACGTGACTTCAAGCGTTGACGTTCTCAATGCCTCATGGGTAATTTCTGCGCGGGCGGCGGCAAGTTCCTTTTCAAGCTGATTGACGCGATCTTCAAGGCGCTGAATTTGTCGCAATGCAATTTCTATAACTTCTCTGTCAGGATCCGGCAAAAGGTCATGGTCTAAGTCAACGTCAATCTCTTCACAAATTTCATTTCTAACATTTGGGTCCGTGACTTCCATACCTCTTTTTG
>JAFTEG010000207.1 GCA_017453765.1 Selenomonadaceae bacterium | reverse complement strand
TTCGTAATTTTGTAAACAACCATGTCATCAACTTCCCTTCAAAAAATATCTTGAAATATTTTAATTATTGCATATAATTTACGCAAACAAAAATTTAAATTTTTTGGAGGGTTTAAAAATGAAAATTGCGGTTATCGGTGCCAACGGTAAAGCCGGCAGATTAATTGTCGAAGAGGCGGTTAATCGCGGTCTTGACGTTACGGCGATTGTTCGCGGCGAAAATAAATCTGTCGCAAAAAATTTTATCCAAAAAGATATCATGGCGCTTACGAAAGATGACGTAAAAAATTTTGACGTTGTAATTGATTGTTTCGGCGCGTGGACGCCTGAAACTTTGCCTATGCATACCACTACAAGCCAACACCTTTGTGACATTTTGAGCGGCAGTGATACACGGCTTTTAATTATCGGCGGCGCAGGCAGTCTTTATGTTGACAAGGAACATACGCAAAAAGTTTTGGAGACGAAAGATTTTCCTGCCGAATATTTGCCGACGGCTACCGCGCAGAGTGCCGAGCTTGATGAACTGCGTAAGAGAAATGACGTTAAATGGACCTTTGTAAGTCCTGCGGCAGATTTTCAAGCGGCGGGCGAACGTACCGGCGAATATATTTTGGCAGGCGAAGAGTTCACGCTCAATGCAAAAGGCGAAAGCATTATAAGCTACGCCGATTACGCCATTGCTATGGTTGACGAGGCGACGAAGGGCGATAATATTCAAAAGAGAATTTCCGTGCTTAGAAAGTAAATTTAAAGCTTAGCCAGTAAATTTAAATTTTAGGCGGTAACTTTAAATTTTAGCAAGTAATTTTCAATCTGTATAAAAGTCTGTACAAAAAAACTCCTACCGAATTGCGTAGGAGTCTTTTTTTTGAAAAAGCAGGCGAAATTTTTATACGACGCGAAAAGTTATCATATCGTCTAAATTTATTTCGGCAACGTCACAAATTTTTCCGCGCAAACTCGTTTGAATGTGGTAAAACTTCAAACAGTCTTTTAAATAAAAAATAAATTCTTTTGAGCGCCTTTTGTAGCCGTAAACTGAAAGCAACGTACGCAATTTCATTCGCACATATTTTTTCTCGCCAATGTACAAAAGTTTTATACGAAGTGACTTAAAAAATAAATCTAAGTCGAAGTCGTCATTCACAAAATTTGTGTCGTCCAATACACCTCCGCAGTCCTTTTGTATCGCAGGAAATTCTTTGTCAAAAGTCACTTTGTCGCACAGATAATCTGACCAATATCTAACGTCAAGAAACAGCTTGCGATAATCATTTCTATATTCATCGGCAAGAAAATTTTTGTCTTGTTGAAAAATTTTTTGAATCAAGTCTGAAGAATCATTTACAGTCAAATCCCAATTATCAATTATGCAAGCCAAATCCGGCGCCGTGTAAAAAAGTTCATTCATACCTTGTCACCCTTTTTCGCGTTGCATGACCGACAAAGTATCTGCAAATTTTCCGGCACCGTTAAGCCGCCGTTATTCAAAGATTTTATATGATCCACCTGCAAAAATTGTTTGTTGTAAAAAATTCCCCCGCAACCGGCACATCTGTATGCAACCTCTAAATCATTGACCTTAACACGAGCCTTTTTAAAAGCGTCCTCGCGCAGTTTTCTTGCACGTTCGGGATTAACTTTTTCCATTTCGTAAAGCGATAACTTTTCCAAAGATTTTTTTTCGGGAATTACGTTATCTTGAATTGCGTTGTAGTATTCGGGATGTTTCCACTTGAAAATTTCAATGTCAACCATTTTCAAAAAATACATTTTTTTGCCGAAGAACAAACGTAAAATATTTTCGTCACCGTTTTCCCATAAATCATTTAAATAATTTTCTTCCTCACTTCTGCGCATATCATCATTACAAATTTTCCGTGCAATTTTTGACACGTCCAATTTACTTCTGTCAATATGCTCAAAAGTATAGAAAGCCGGACATTCGCCGTTTTGTGCAAAATATTTTAAAATATATCTGATATCGCGTTCATCATAGGGCGGAACCATTTCATCTGCAAAAAATCTGTTTTTACATTCTAAAACCAATTTGTTTAAAATTTCGTTCGACAAATACTCTTCATCGGAATTTAAATCAGCTGACAAAGTCGGCAATGCCGCCATAAATTTTTCGTAAGCATCTTTAGTGCTGTCATAAACCATGACTTGGTATGAAAGGTCTTTTCTGTTTTCGTTAATGTATTGAAAAGCGTACATGCCGATAGGTATTCTTTGAGCAAAAGGTACCGCTTCCAACTCTGTCGTGTCGATACTGTCACTTAAAATTGACGCAAATTCTTCAATTTTTGCAATGGAAATTAAACGAATCATACGTTGCTGATATTCAGGATTGGTATCATTAAAATCATTTGAACCGGTGAAAAGCGTGTCGGGATTTACCCACGCTATTTTTTCGTTCCAATTATCCAAAAACGAAACAATGTACGCCGTTGCAGTACCTTCTGCGTCCGGACCGCGCAGGGCTCTTCCGACCATTTGTGTCATTAAAATTGTTGAAACAGTAGGACGCGTTAAAAAAACTGTTTTGGTTTTCGGCAAGTCAACGCCTTCAGTCAAAATATTTACATTGACTAAAACTTGTATTTCGCCCTTGCGATACTTTTCAATATTTTTTTTATTATCTTCGCGGCTTAAAGTTATGCCGGTACCTTCATCCTTAATATTTGAAACGACACAAGCTGCCTTGATTCCTGCTTTATTAAAAAGTTTTGTCAAAACTATTGCATGAGTTATATTTATCGCAAAAACTATCGTCTGACCATATTCATCAGCCTTTTTCTTAAAAGTTCTCACGATTAAATTATTTCGCGCCGCACCGGTTGCAATTTCTTCTGCGATATCGGGCGGAAGTGTATCGAAGTTTTGAATACTTTCCAACGCGTCTAATCCTAAATTTGCTCCGTATTCTAAATCCGTGTAATAAGTTTCAAATTTCGGTGCAGAAAAATTCGGCTGTTTATTAAGTCTTTTAAGCCGATTTGATAGACAATTCCAACGTCATTTTTTACAGCTTGATCGTCACGAGTTCCGTCAGTGTAAATTTTGGACAAAAGTCCCTGTTCACTTTCAGCCGTACGAAAGGGCGTTGCAGTCAAACCTATGAGCTTTAAATTTTTTACGCGACTTTTAACGTAGTCTATAACTTTTCTGTATGTCTTTGCCGTCGAATGATGAGCCTCGTCAATTACAAGAAAGATTTCGTCTTCGCTTGCAAGCCAGCTGTCAAGACGATTTAAATTTCTTCCCAAGCTGTCTTTGCTGATAATTAAAATGTTATCGGAAGGTTGAATATCTATCGTGCTATCGTGCAAGGGTTCGCCGGAAATTATGCGGTAGTTAAATGATGAAACGTGCGGCATATCAGTAGCAAAAGCGTATTTTTTAAAAGACTCCGCCGCCTGTTCCAAAAGCATCTGCCTATGTGCCAACCATAAAATTTTTTTTCCTTTGTCAATCGCGTTACTCAAAAGCCACGTCGACGCGGTATAAGTTTTCCCGCCGCCTGTCGGCAACACTATCAATGTGCTGTACGCCGAAAATTTTTTGTTAAGATTATTAAGCGCTTCTATGGCTTTTGTCTGATGACTTTGAAGAGTACGCGGATTGACACCTTTTTTAGGTTTAATTTCATATGTCGCCTTTGAATCGATAAAATCTTCGTCCATTAAAAATTCTCCTTAGCAACTGCCCAGCACTAAATCCAGCGCGTTAAGCACGTCGTCAACATTTTTTTCGGTAATGACAAGCGGCGGTTGAAAAGCCATGACGTTGCGACCGACGCCGCCCTTGCCGATAATAAAGCCCATATCTTTCAACTTCTCCAAAACTTTGTCGAGAGCTTGAGGTGCAGGGGATTTATCGGCGTTGACAAATTCCGCACCGAGCATAAGTCCGATACCGCGAACGTCGCCGATAATCGGATATTTTTTTTGCAAATTTTTTAAACCGGTTTTAAGCTGTTCGCCGCGTTCACGTGCATTCTTCATTAAATCTTTTTCAGCGATATAATCCAACACGGCAAGACCGGCAGTCGAAGAGACGGGATTGCCGCCGAGAGTCGACGCGCCGGGACGCGTGTAAGTGTCGGCAATTTCGGCAGTGGAAATAAAAGCGCTGATAGGTTGACCGTTGCCGAGAGCCTTCGCCACCGACATAATGTCCGGCACCACGTCAAAATTTTCAATGGCAAACATTTTGCCGGTACGCGCGAAACCGGTTTGAACTTCGTCCGAAATTAACAGTGCGCCGTACTTTTCCAAAATCTCTTTGACGCGCTTAAAATAATTTTTCGGCGGCACGACAATGCCGGCGTTACCTTGAATAGGTTCGGCGATAAGCGCGGCGACTTTGCCGGACGTGAAATTTTTAATGACGCTTTCAATTTTATTGGCGCATTCCAAATCGCATTCGGGATATTTTTTGCCGAGCGGACAGCGGTAACAGTAGGGATTAGGCGCAAAGTTAATGCCGCCGACGGGATTGGGATCCGTTCGCCACATACCGATACCGGTCAAGCTCATTGTAAGTTTCGTGCGACCGTGCAGAGAATTTTGCAACGCGATAAATTCTGAACTCTTCGTGTAAATCGACGCCAAAAGTAAAGCGCCTTCATTCGCCTCCGTGCCGGTTGAACAGAAGAAAGACTTTTGCAAATTGCCCGGCGTGACTTCTGCCAAGCGTTCGGCAAGGTTTACAAAATTTTCCGTGAGATAAATGTTGCAGACGTGTTGAAGAGTTTGAATCTGCGCGATAAGGCGTTCGGTAATGAAGGGGTTGCAGTGACCGCAGTTAATGACTGAAACGCCTGCGTACATGTCGAGATATTTTTTACCGGCGGCGTCGAAGAGATACTGCATTTCACCGCGTACGAATTGCGGCGGGTTGAAATAAAAATGTCCCAAGCAAGGCATAATGAATTTTTTCTTCTTCTCAACAATTTTTTCTGCGCCAATGTATTCTGCCAAAATGTTCACTCTCCTAAATGGATCGATAGATCGATGGATCGATGGATCGGTGGATTTTTGGATCGATGGATCGATGGATCGATGGTTTTCTATCGATCTAACCACTATCGATCCATCGATCTAACTACTGCTCAAAAGTACGAATAACGTTGCCGTGATCGTCGGTTAAGGATATCGGATTAAATTTTAATTTTCCACCTTCAATGCTGAGGGCGTCGGTAGAAATTTTGTAGCCGCTGCTAAGTTTAATCAGCACGTCGTAAAAATCTAATTTGCCGTAGACATTATGAAATTTGCCGGACAAGCTGTCAAACATTATCACGCTGTAATGTCCCTTGCCGGAAACAAAATCGCCGAAAGTAGTCGTCTCCTTCGCGTTGCCTTTGGATTGAATGGTTAAATTTAAATCCACGTCACAATGTAAGTGCGCGTCCGGCAACGCGTTGTACGCCTTCAAACCGGCGCCTTGACCATAAACGTTGTAGTAGCGCGTATCGATATTGTAATCGCCGTGCGCAACCAGCTTGCCGCCGTAAACGTCCGCGTTCACGTCCTCAAAATTCAGCATTGCATCTTCATAAAATATCTTGCCTTCGACGTTTTGAAAACTTATGCCGGGCAGGTTCAATTCTTTCATCGTGACTTTGCCCTTGCCGAGCGGTCTGCTGACGGGACCGGTAAACCGCGCAGAAAGCGTCATAACGTCGTGCAGGTTACCCATACCGAGTGACGAGGGGTCAACCTCCTGCAAGAGAATCAGCATATTGCATTGCGGCACGGTTTCATTTTTAAAATCAATGTTGCCGTCAATCTTAAGACCGCGTCCCGTCATCGTACCGCCGAAACTGCCGGTAATAACGTTAAGCGACATTGAGTCATCAGTGTTAATCTTCGAGGTAATCTGTACGCCGCTCATAAGGTAATGGCGTTCGCGCTGAAAGACTTCAAAGCGGCAGTTGTTCAATTTCAATTTTACATTTAACTTTTTGCCTTCAAGATTAAAATTTTTCCAGCCGTGTTCAATTTTGGACTGCTGTAACCTGCGGCGGCGTTCGCCAATTTCTTTAAGTTCCTCTTCCGTCTTATTTTCGCGGCTGACTTTTTCTTTCCAATCGCCGGTATTATTTTTCATATCCTGCGAAACGGTATTAAAATCATTTGAATGGCGTATGAAGTCGACGTTCATATTTTCATCAAAGTTCAGCGACACTGCGGCGTTTGTTAAACTCAATTCTTCAATCGTTGTAGATTTAAAGTTGCCGGTTATGACGTCGAAAACTTTTACTTTAAAGCCGCCTTCCGGAATGTCAAGAATGGTATCGCCGCGTTCATTTTTCCAATGCAGATTTTTAAAGTCAACATTGCCGGTAATCGTTGCGCTAATTTCATCAACGGTAATAGTGCCTTTCAGCATATCCTGTTCCTGCATTGCCTTGTTAAAAATTTCAGCCGCGCCTTTACTTGCAAGCTCCAACGTCACAAACAAAATTATAATCAGCGCCGCGATAACGCCTAAAAAAATTTTTAATTTCTTTTTCATATCATCACCATTAGATGGATCGATGGGTAGATAGATCGATGGATCGATGGATCGATGGTTTTCTATCGATCTGTCAACTATCGATCTATCGATCTGTCAACTATCGATCTATCGATCCAACAACTATCGATCTATCGATCCAACCACTATCGATCTATCGATCCAACCACTATCGATCTAAACTTGCAAGACATATGCCGAACAAAACCCAGTAAATCCTCATCGCGCTGTAACTTTCAAAAATAAAATCGGTCAAGCCGTAAAGCATAAGTGACAGCGTTGCGAAAAATAGAATTCGTCCGTACAAATTGCCGCAACGTTTCTTTGCCCAAATTAAAATGCCGCCGAAAATTCCGCAGAATAAGGCAACACCGAAAATTCCCGTTTCCGCCCAAAATTGCAGGTACGAATTATAAGCGTGAGTCAGCTTGAAATTTTCAGTGCCGGTATGCGTCACGAAAACATTTTTGTAGTTGCCGAGTCCTACGCCCATAATCGGATTTTCTT
>JAFTEG010000206.1 GCA_017453765.1 Selenomonadaceae bacterium | reverse complement strand
GGCATTGTCAACGATATCTTAGACTTCAGCAAGATTGAAGCCGGCAAAATGGACATTATCCCCGTTGAATATTCCCTCAGCTCCCTGCTTAACGATCTTGTCAATATGGTGCAGAAACGCGCTGAAAAAAAGAATTTGGAATTTCACATTGACGCCGATGAAAATTTACCGTGCGACCTTTTAGGCGACGAAATTAGAATCAAGCAGGTTATCACGAATATTTTAACCAATGCCGTTAAGTACACGGAAAAAGGCGGCGTCACGCTGAAAGTCACGTTTAAAAATATTTCTGCCGACGCAATTTTACTTTGCGTCTCTGTCAAAGACACGGGCATTGGCATTAAGCCGGAAGATATAAAAAAACTTTTCAGCGCATTTGAACGCATTGAGGAAAAGCGTAACCGCACCATTGAAGGCACCGGCTTAGGTATGAACATTACGCAAAGACTTTTGGAAATGATGAACAGCCGCCTTGAAGTTTCCAGCGTCTACGGCGAAGGCTCCGAATTTTCATTTGAACTCG
The DNA here is from genome assembly GCA_017453765.1 of Selenomonadaceae bacterium. GTDB lineage: Bacteria > Bacillota > Negativicutes > Selenomonadales > Selenomonadaceae > Quinella. The sequence continues at coordinate 5,025 of JAFTEG010000206.1, read as the reverse complement.
CGCAGAAGGTTATTAACGCTCACCCGATTGGCAACTTTGCGGAAAATTACCGTAACTCTTTAAGTCAGCACAAAAAGTACAAGGAAAAATTCACCGCGCCCGACGCCAAAATTTTGGTTGTCGACGATACCGTTATGAATTTGACCGTTGTTAAAGGCTTGCTTAAGCAGACGAAAGTACAGATTGATACGGCGGAGAGCGGCTTTGAATGCCTTAAACTTGTCACGCAGAATCATTACGACATAATCTTCCTTGATCACCGTATGCCCGGCATTGACGGCATTGAAACACTTAAACGTATGAAATTGATTAACGGCAACTTGAACACCGAAACGCCGGTAATTTCACTCACTGCCAACGCCGTAAGCGGCGCGAAACAGATTTACCTTGACGCGGGTTTTCAAGACTACCTTACCAAGCCGATTGACAGCGCCAAGCTTGAAGAAATGATGATTGCGTACCTGCCGAAAGAAAAAGTTCATTTCAAAGACGCTGACGAAAGTGCGGAAGATAATTCGATTGATGAGAAGGCGAAGGTGCCGGAATGGCTTAAAAATGTTGCCGGCATTGACGTAGCGGAAGGCATTGCGCATTGCGGCGGCGTTGATTCGTATATGGACGCTTTAACCGTCTTCGCGCAGTCTGTCACGTCCGGTGCAAAGGAAATTGCCGAATTTTACAGACGCGGCGACATTAAAAATTACACGGTGAAAGTTCACGCGCTGAAAAGTTCCGCTCGTGTTATCGGTGCCGCTGAATTGAGTGAAAAGGCTCGGCGCCTTGAGGACGCGGGAAATGCCGGTTATGTCGACGAGATTAAAAGATTTACCGACGGACTTTTGGAATTGTACATAAGTTTTGCCGACAAACTTTCGCCGTTGCTTAAGACTGAGGAAGACGACGACAATAAGCCGCCGATTGACGACGACGCGCTTGCCGAAGCTTACGAAACTATGAAAGAAGTCGCGCAGACTTTTGATTATGATTCAATGCAGTTTGTGATTCAGTCACTCGAAGAATACAAGTTGCCGCCGGACGAGGCGAAAAGGTTTTCTGAAATTAAAAATGCCGCGTCAAAGCCGGATTGGGAAAAAGTTCAAGAATTGCTTGCCGGTTGATTAAAATATTTCGGCAAAATAAAAGGGCGATACCTGAATTTAAAGGTTATCGCCTTTTTTAGTTTTATTTTCAAATTTAATTAAGCGTTCACTTGATTAACGGCGTCCAAAAATTCTTCGCGCGTAATGCCGTAGGAGTTTAGCCGCTTAACAAAAGTTTTTACGTTGCCGTAGCCGATACCTAAAATCGCGGCAACTCTGTCACGGAGCATTGAACTTTTTTCACTGCCTGCAAGACCGAAGTCAACCATTTCGGCGGCGGTAAATTCTTCGCGCGGATTAATTTCAAGAGTATGAACCTTTGCAAGCGCGGCACGAATTGAATCAGCTGACGCCTGCTCAATGCCGATATCGTTATTAGCCGTCGCCTCAAGACGCGGCACGTAGGCGTGCTTGGCGTTGGGAAATTTGGCGGACAAAAATTTTCTTATACGTTCGCCTGCAGAATCGGGGTCGGTCAAGATAATTATGCCGCGCTTTTCGTACGCTGCAGAAATATTTGCAAGCGTCCTGCGATTAAGCGTAAAGCCGCCGGTTATAATGCAGTCGGCGTCAACGGCGCGATTAATTGCGGCAACGTCCATTTTGCCTTCAACTACTAAAACTTCTTTTATCATAATTGTTTAGGGAAGAGGGATGAGGGAAGAGGGAAGAGGGAGGAGGGATTAGAAATTTCTACCGTCTACGCTCTTCATTCTTAATCCTTAATCCTTAATCCTTAATCCTTAATTCTTAATCCTCTTCACGTTGTCGCCGTAAATCGTCTTGAAATCATTTTTCATGGAAATGGGCGTCCAGCCGTATTCATTGGCAAGCTTACGACAATTTTCAGCTTTTTCAAGGTTGCCGAGTTCACGCTCTAAATCGTCACACAGCACGAAAAACGCCGCGCTCTTGTATTTATTGCCGTAAACCGTGTAATTCAGCATACTTGTATCACCGCCGGAATTGCCGAACGCCAAAACCGGTTGCTTGCCAATTTCTTTAGCGATATAAGAGACTTTGTTCATCTTAAGATTTTTTTCAATCAAATGCCCGCGAACAAGATAATCATCTTTCTTGTAAACGTAGTTGCCGCCGTCATTCTCATCTTGATGTGCGGCAATAATTTTGGGGTCGGAGCCTATAACTTGGTTGGTGGGAATTTTTAACAAATCGCAAGCCAAAATTCTGCAAGTCGGTCTGTCACTGCCGGAAACAACGTAAACTTTAAAGTCATTCGCCTGCAAATATTTTATGACTTCAACCATAGGCAAATAAAAACTTTCGCCGTATTTCAAATTGCTAAGTCCTTCAACCGGCTTTTCCATAAAATTTTGCACATACTTTTCATAATCCGCCGGCGTCATTCCCGCAAAAACAGACTCTTGCGCCTTCGCCTCGTCAACGTCTACATTTTTTGGAAATTTATGTGTGTTGCGAATGGCGTCCTCAATGGTTTGCGCGTACTCTCTTTGTTCAGGTGACGGCGTATAATTTTTGTCGTACAGCGCGCGGTCTAAGTACAGCATCCACTCAAAATAATACGGCGCGGTTTCGCATAAAAAAGTGCCGTCCATATCAAAAACGGCTATTCTGTCCTCGACCGGAATAAAATTTTTACTGCGCTTATTCGTCACGTCGCGGACATAGTTCACAAGTTTTTTCTGCGGAACGGAATTTTTTGCCCAGTACTTAAATTCGGCGGGCTTGGTGACATTAATTTTTGAAATTTCTGCGCGGCTCATTGCGTCGGAAATTGAAAAAGTGCCGAATGCAAAAATCCCCGCCAATACTGCCGACAAAATTTTTTTCTTCACTGAAAGTACCTCCAAAAATTTTTCGGTTATTATACGACTGAACAAAATTTTTTTCAATAAGTCAGTGATTAGCCGGTAGCTAAGGGCTGTTGGTGAAGTAAAACCGCGCAAAAATTTTGTGTCCTGCCGTGCTTAAAAATTGCGTAAAGAAAATTTTTTTTGTAGAATGTCAGCACAAAGGCGGTGATGTAATGGATATAAATTTAATCAGATTTAATACGGACGTCGGCAAGACAAAGCCGGAAAATATTGTCCACCCCGATAACGCCTGTCCCTTCTGCGACGTTGCAAATTTGACCGGCATTTTGGACACGGACGGCGACATAATTTTTTTGAAAAATAAATATATCGTGATAGAAACGGCAGACCAATTCGTATTGATTGAAGGCAGTGAATGCGAAGTGGATATGCCGAATTACAGCAGAGAAAAAATGCGCCGCGTGATAAAAATGGGCTTGAAACATTGGCGTAAACTTTTGGACTGCGGCAAGTACGAAGAGGTTTTATTTTTTAAAAATTTCGGTCCGATGTCCGGCGGCACGATTCGCCACCCGCATATGCAACTTGTCGGCTTTCCGAAGTTAAACTCGGAATTACTCTTTGATCCTGCGGAACTGCGCGGCATTGTAATAGCGCGGCAAGACAACGTGGAATTGAACGTCTCAAATTTTCCGCGCGTAGGATTCGGCGAAATAAACGTTGTCGTGGAAGAGGGCGGCAGTCATGACACGCTGGCGGACTTTTTGCAAATCGGCGTGCATTACTTGACTAATTTTTTCAGAAAGAATTTGCACAGCTACAATATTTTTTTCTATCACCGCGCAGGAATAATCTACGCCAAAATTATGCCGCGCTTTGCAACGTCACCGTACTTTGTCGGCTACAACATTCACTTTCTGCCGCGAAACATTACGCAAATTGCGGAGGAAGTTTATAAAATTTATTTCAGCACAGATAAAACTGTAACATTTGACTAATGTAGTAAGTAGTGAATAGTAAGTAGTGAATAGTAAGTAGTAGATAGTACTAATCACTACGCTCTACAAAAAAACTTAGCGCCGCGAATATCGTAACCGCCAAATTTCTGTACGTCATATAATCATGCACGTACGAATGATTTTTCACTACCGCGTACCACAAAAACGGTACCAACATTATAAACGCAAACGCCGCCAGCCGCGACTTCGTGACAAAAATTTTTTTCTTGCCGCGAATTAAAATGTAGATTAAGTAAATTAAAAGCAGTCCCAAAATTATAGGCAACGGTCCGCGAAACAGCGCCGAAAAGTTTCGTGCCAGTACGTCTATGAATGTAAATGTAGTGCCGCCTTCCGCCGCCGATAAAGTGGTTGACGTGCGATAAATTACTTTGCCCAGCGCCGAGAGTATTACGTTTTCGCCGGTTAAGACGCTTGCCAAAATCCATTTTCCTGCCCACATTCCGCCGTAGCCGAATCCCCACGCGAAAAGGTACGCTGACAATTTTTTTAAAATTTCTTTCGGCGGCATTGCCAAAAAAATTTTTTCATTCATCAGCACGCATAAACATAAGCTCACGCCGAATGCCGCGAAAGGGTACGTCAAGAAGTCGACGTAAACCGTGACAATGCCGAGTAGCAGGAAGAAGTACAAATAATTTTCGCCGCGCAGTAGAAATTCATTTTTTCGCAAAATGAAAATCGCTGACAAAAGTATTATACAAAACACGTCGGAATTTTGAAAGTCAATCGCCGCAGTTACGGGATTAATCGTCAACAGCGTCAGCGCGAAGGCAAGCGTTAAATTTCGTCCGAAGCGTTGATAAAATAAAAAAAGCGCCGACAGCATTAAAAAAAATTGCACGTAAAAATTTAGTACGCGCAGGTCATGTACCGGCGAAATCATCAGCGCAGGTTTTAAAATGACAAGGTAGCCGTGCCAATAAAGCGGGTAGTACCAATTTTCAGCGTCCGCCTGCCGATTATTTTTCATAACGTCAATCAAAGTATCAACCGGCGCGTCAGGCGAATCGTTAATAAACTTCCACGAAGGATTTAAAAACGCAGATTGAATTAAATTTTCAACGGGGTACGCCGCCTTCATCAACATAATTGAATCGGTGAAATTGT
>JAFTEG010000205.1 GCA_017453765.1 Selenomonadaceae bacterium | reverse complement strand
TAGGTAATGCCGGTAATGGTAAGCGTACCTGCGTCAAGGTTGCCTGCGTAGACTAAGTTAGTCGACTGCGTAGCGGGCATGGTTTTACCTGCTTTAACAACGATATTTTCAGCAACGCCGGTAGTAGAAAGCGTGCCGTCGATAGCATTCCAACCTTGAACGTGATAACCACTGCCGGGCAGAACGTAGTTACCTTCAGCGTCGAATTCAAAAGCGCCGTCACGAGTATAAAAGACGTTATCGCCTTGTTTAAGGACCATAAAGCCTTGACCGGAAAGCGCGACGTCGGTATTTTGCCGGTAGCCTGCGCGGAGCCGTCAGTCATAAGCATATCGATACTGGAAACGGCTTCACCGAGACCGATCTGTCTGGGGTTGGTACCGCCCATAGTATTGGTAGGTTGCGAGGCGCCGTAGGTAGTTTGCGAAAGCATATCAGAAAAAGTAACACGGCTTGATTTAAAACCGATTGTATTAATGTTAGAAACGTTGTTCCCGATAACGTCCATTCTGGTTTGGTGTGACTTAATGCCGGATACGCCGGAATAAAGGGAACGCATCATAATAACCACTACTCCTTTTTACATTTCGGCTTTAATGCCGATTGTCAGATTTTCTGACTTTCCCTGTCACTGAAAATTAAATATTCCTTATATTTTTTATGTCTTATTATAGTAATTTGAATGACTTTGTACAGTCACGCTTGCTTTTTAGTATATCGGCAAATGATATTTTTAACTTAAGAAAATTTTTTAAAGGCAAAAGACAAGGAATTATACAATAAAAAAAGCCGAAAGAAAACTTCGGCTTGAGAAAATTATTTAGGAAAAACATTTAAGCTACAAAAAATTTGTCATGCAGTCTTGCCTAATTCATACGCGGCATTGGCAAAGTCAGAGGTTTTAGCCTCGTCCTTTTGATAAAGCCCGTGCGCACAGAGGACGCCTTTTTCAACACTGCCTTTGAAACAGTCTGCGTAACCGCGAAAACATTCGACGGCGCGTTCCATAATTTCGCGACCTTCAGCGGCAGTCAAAATGTAGAAAAATTCTTTGTCCTTAATTTCAGTCCAACGTGCAACGGTTCTGTCAAGCACGGTTTTAATCTGCGCGTTGATTGAGTAAAAGTAAACCGGTGACGCGAATACCAAAACATCGGCGGCGATAATTTTATTTAAAATCTCTTCCATGTCGTCTTTAATAATGCACTTGCCGAGTTTTTGGCAGGCGTAGCAGGCGCGGCAGTACGCAATTTTCTTGTCATTGATAAAAATTTTTTCAACGTCATGCCCGACTTCTTTAGCGCCTTCAAAAAATCTGTCACAAAGATAATCGGAATTGCCGTTTTTACGCGGACTTCCCGACAAAATTAAAATCTTCTTTCCCATTTAAAAGCTCTCCAATTTTTTATTTCTATATTTAGTGTTATATGTATTTTTATTTTCAGTTTTAGTGTAAAGTTCAAAGTTAGTCAATGGAAATTAATTCGTACTGCGAATTGCCCATATTCAAATTTCTCATGGCGGTAAGCTGGTGCAAGCCGTGACGAGATTCAATGCGTTCTTTTAAATCCTTGCTGTCAGGCGCCGACCATACCAAATCGCAACAAGCTTGGTCAATCGCCAAAATGTCATTGGACGCAAGAATACCGATATCTTTCATTGTAGGTTCGGCGGCATAAGTCCCCGCGCAGTCACAATCCACGCTCATACGCCGCATGACGTTAATGAAGACAATGCGCTTGCCGAAAAAGTCACAAGTCGCCTTACCGCTGTCAGCCATAAGCTCCATGAATTTTTCTTCAAGCGGAACTTTTGTAACCCAATCATTTGCAGGTGGCATACCCAATGCCGTATTATATTGGTGAACTTGAACTTTGCCTTTTTGACCGGACGCGCAACCTATCGCGATATTTTTCAAACTGCCGCCAAATCCGCCCATATAATGTCCTTTGAAATGGGTTAAGACTATCATAGAGTTATAATTTACCATATTTTTGCCCATTGTGACGAATTGAAGGTGTTTGCCGCCGTTTGTAGGCAAATCAACGCCGCCGAACTCGTCCATAATGTCAACGTCGCAAAAATCCCAGCCGTTTGTCTTGATAGTTTCACGGTGTCCGGCAGTGCCGTAGCGTGCGGCGTTGTAAAGTGTATTTGTCTCGACAATGTTTGAATTGGGTACAAGCGCTTGAAATTTTTTCACCCATTCACGCGGCAGGATATTCGGTCCGTGCGGCTCGCCGGTATGAAGTTTAATTGCAACTTTGCCGAAAATTTCGCCGTTAATCATATTGTAAATCTTAATCAAACTGTCGGCGTCAATTTTTTTCGTGAAGTAAACTTTCGCCGCAGTACCGGAATATTTTGTACCGGTGACATTTTTACTGCCGATAACCGGCGCTTGCGTAATTTTAATTGAAGGTGCCGCCTCTGCCGTTTTTGCACTGCCGAAACTTCCTGCCGCAGTAGTCAACGCGGCGACGCCTGCCAATTTCATGAAATCGCGTCTTGAAACGTCCATAACAATTTCCCCTTGCTAAAATTTTTCTATAGGAATTATAATTTGCGGTAGTTGCTATCGGTCAAGTAGTTTTTAAAAATTTTTTTGGAGTGATTTTTTTGTACACAATGAAACAAGTTTGCGAAGAAACGGGAATGACTTACGAGACGCTGAAATTTTATTGCAACGTGGGGCTTATTCCCAATGTCAAGCGCGATAAAAATAACCGCCGCATTTTTGACGAAGATAATTTGAAATGGATTAAAGGTCTGCGCTGTTTGAAAAGTTGCAATATGAGTCTTGCCGAAATGAAAACATTTCTTGAACTTTGTATCGCCGGCAATGAGACAATTCCCGTGCGAAAAGTTATGCTGGCTAAAAAGCAGGACGAATTGCGAAAAAAAATAGCCGATATTGAAGAGGCAATAGCCTATATCGACTGGAAACAAAATTTTTATAATGAGTTGATAGATCGATAGTGGTCGGATCGATAGATCGATAGTGGTTGCTCTAAACTGTAAGCCGGCAGCTAAAAGCTAATTATCATAATCGTCGTCGTTGTCATAATCGCCGTAAGAATCGCGGTCGTCACGCGAATAATCATCTTCGTAGTCGTCGAAGTCATCATCGCGCCTTCTGCCCCTGCGGTTTCTAAGATATTCCTGCTCTTCTTCGTCAACTTCGCGCAGGTCTTCATCAGACGGCTCATCTTTATCAAGGCGTAAAAAGTCCGCGTCGTCGTCCAAAGGCGGGAACCCGTCGTCCAAAATGTCATCATCTGCATAGCCGGAGCCTTTGTTAAATTCTTTTTCCAACTTCAAAATATCTTCATCAGTAGGCGCAGTGTCATTAACGGAAGTGAATTTAACGTCAGGCACCAAGTTGGATAAAGGCGAAATGTTTTCGGCGACAATTTCATCATCACCAAGTTTATCTTCTTTCGGCGGTACGGGTACTTCGTGCTTGCCGTAATTGCCGACGTCGACTTCATTTTCCTTAGCCTTTTCACGAATGCTGTGATCGTCGTCATCGTCATCATCGCGAATGATAATTTCTTTAGAGTCGCCGCTCAAAACTTTTATGTCAAGACCGATTGACTGTAACTCTTTAATCAACACTTTGAAAGATTCGGGAACGCCCGGCTCAGGAATGTTGTTACCCTTAACAATCGCTTCATAAGCTTTAACACGTCCAACAACGTCGTCGGACTTCACGGTTAAAATTTCCTGCAAGGTATAAGACGCGCCGTAAGCCTCAAGCGCCCAAACTTCCATTTCGCCGAAACGTTGACCGCCGAATTGCGCCTTGCCGCCGAGAGGTTGCTGGGTGACCAAGCTGTAAGGACCGGTTGAACGTGCGTGAATTTTATCATCAACAAGGTGGTGAAGTTTCAGCATGTAAACGCAACCAACCGTGACTTGATTTTCAAAAGGTTCGCCGGTACGTCCGTCGTACAAAATAGTTTTGCCGTTTTCATTAATGCCGGCAAGTCTCATCGTGTTAATAACGTCTTCTTCGCGCGCGCCGTCGAAAACAGGCGTTGCAACGTGAAGACCCGCCGCCTCACATTTCGGCATACCGTACTTGTCAATGTCGTAGCCGAAGAGTTTAAGCCTTTCCGCCGCGTTTTGAGGATTGTCGGCAATTTGCAAGCCGAGTTCACGAACTGCCATGCCCAAGTGCGTTTCCAAAACTTGACCGATATTCATACGCGAAGGCACGCCGAGAGGATTTAACACGATATCGACCGGCGTACCGTCAGGCAGGAACGGCATATCCTCTTCACGCATAATTCTTGACACAACGCCTTTGTTTCCGTGACGACCGGACATCTTGTCGCCGACGGAAATTTTTCTTTTCTGCGCAATGTAAACGCGAACTTGCTTATTTACGCCCGGCGCCATTTCATCATTTTTTTCACGCGTAAAGGTTTTGACGTCGACAACTTTGCCGGATTCGCCGTGCGGTACGCGCAGAGAAGTATCACGAACTTCACGCGCCTTTTCGCCGAAAATTGCACGCAGTAAACGCTCTTCCGCCGTCAATTCGGTTTCACCTTTCGGCGTGACTTTACCTACCAAAATATCGCCCGGTCTCACGTCAGCGCCGATAGCAATAACGCCTTCTTCGTCGAGGTTAGTCAATGCATCTTCAGCAACGTTGGGAATGTCGCGCGTAACTTCTTCCGGTCCCAACTTCGTGTCGCGCGCGTCGCACTGGTGCTCATCAATATGAATTGAGGTATAAATATCGCGCTTAATCAGATTTTCACTGAGTAAGATAGCGTCTTCGTAGTTGTAACCTTCCCACGGCATGTAAGCTACCAAAATGTTGTAACCGAGCGCAAGTTCACCGTTATTCGTGGCGGGACCGTCGGCAATAGGCTGATTGACTTCTACGCGTTCGCCCTTTTCAACGAGCGGAATTTGGTTAATGCAGGTGCCTTGATTGGAGCGCACGAATTTCTGCAGTTTGTATTCGTCACGCGGAAAAACGTCAATGCGAATGGTTGAAGTATTTGAATCAATGCTTACAACTTTGCCGGCGCGTTGCGTGTAGACAACTTCGCCTACACCTTCGGCAAGTATTCTGTCTTTTTTAACGCGTTCATTTTTCGACACGTTGAATTTAAAATCGGACGGCACTAAGTATTCGTCAAACATCTGCGCGGGTTCGACAATAATTTTTTCGTCGGTAATTTTTTTAACAAAGCCGCCGCCCTTTGCACGGACGATCGTACCGAAATTATCTGCAAGCGGTTGCGAATCTTTTAACGGCATACCTTCCTTGACGCGAATGTTGGCGCCTTCAGGAATTTTATACTCATCGTCATCAACGGCAACTTGAATCATATTGCGTGCAAAACTGAAAACGGTGCCGTCACGTTTGGCGATAACCGGTCTGTCGTCAATCTGCGCGATTACTTCACCTGCTTTAACGCGATTACCTTTTTGTGTAAGCGGCGTGTAATGCGAAGGCAGGACGTACCTGTCCATAGGCGATATTTTAACTTGAATGGAGCTTGAGTCAACGTAAGTTACGGTACCGGCATTCTCAGCCAGTATCATAACGCCGGAGTCACAGGCGGCTTTATATTCCATGCCGGTACCCACAAGCGGCGCTTGCGTCTTTAAAAGCGGTACGGCTTGACGTTGCATGTTCGCGCCCATCAACGCGCGGTTGGCGTCGTCATTTTCAAGGAACGGTATCATAGCCGTTGCAATGGAAACAACCTGCTTAGGCGAAACGTCCATGTAGTCAACTCTTTCACGCCTGACCATTGTAGTTTCTTCCTTGACGCGAGCCGTGACTCTTTCATTTACAAACCAGTCATTTTCGTCAAGCGGTTCATTGGCCTGCGCGATAATCAGCTTTTCTTCCTCGTCCGCCGTAAGGTAACGTACTTCGCCGGTGACGCGCTGATTTTCCTTGTCAACCTTTCTGTACGGCGTCTCCATAAAACCGTAGCGATTGACGCGGGCATAGTTTGAAAGCGAGCCGATAAGACCGATGTTGGGACCTTCCGGCGTCTCAATGGGACACATTCTGCCGTAGTGGGAATTGTGAACGTCACGAACTTCAAAGCCTGCGCGTTCACGGCTCAAACCGCCGGGACCGAGTGCGGAAAGGCGGCGTTTATGCGTCAATTCTGAAAGCGGGTTATGCTGATCCATGAACTGCGAAAGTTGCGATGAGCCGAAAAATTCTTTTATCGCGGCAACGACGGGACGAATGTTAATCAAAATTTGCGGCGTGATAATTTCCGAATCTTGAATCGTCATTCTTTCGCGGACAACGCGTTCCATGCGTGAAAGACCAATGCGGAATTGATTTTGCAGAAGTTCACCGACACTGCGAACGCGGCGGTTACCTAAATGGTCAATGTCATCAACCGTGCCGACGCCGTTCATAAGGTCAATCATGTAGCCAATCGCGCTTACGATATCGGCAACGCAAACGGTGCGATTATCCTTTATTGAAAGTTCCGGCGCACAAAGCATTGTCATATCGCCGTTTTCAGTTTTAATTCTTATGGATATCGGCGTGAAGTAGCCTCTGTGAACTTTGTCCTGCGTAAGACCGAAAATAGCCTCTTCACTGCTTTCATTTATCGCCGCTTCAAGAGTTTTAATATCTTCTTCATCAATGACTTTGTACTTGGTGACGGTTTCGCCGGTTTCCTCGTCTACATGCTCTTCCATAGCCTGAATCAAGACTTCACCGGTTTCAAAGTCTATGATATCTTCCGCCAAAGTTTTGCCGAGAAGACGACTTTTTAAGCCGAGCTTTTTCGTAATTTTGTAACGTCCGACTGCGGCAAGGTCATAGCGCT
>JAFTEG010000024.1 GCA_017453765.1 Selenomonadaceae bacterium | reverse complement strand
ATAATGTCCATTTTGCCGGCTTCAATCTTGCTGAAGTCTAAGATATCGTTGACAATGCCTAAGAGCGAATTGCCGGCACTGCGAATATTTTCCGCGTACTCTAAAATTGTTTCGTCCGTCGATTCGCGCAGAATCATTTCATTCATACCCAAAATTGCGTTAATAGGCGTACGAATTTCGTGGCTCATATTTGAAAGGAATTGCGATTTGGATTTACTCGCCGCCTCTGCCGCAATAACGGCGTCTTTCAAATTTTCATTGCTGGCGTTAAGTTCGTTTGTCGTGGCCTCCAAAAATGCGGCAAGACGTTTTGTCAACGGTACAACAATTTCCGAATCCGTAGCCTTTTTCTTGACAACCGGTTCGGTGTTATCACAAATATTTTGCGGCGGACCTTCGCGAAATGCAATGGAAATTAATGCAAGACCAAGTGCGCCGCCTTGTCCCTTGTATTTAAAAATTTCGCCGTTCGCCAAACAGTAAGCGGTATCGGGAAGTATGTCGCGGAAAATTTCAATTTCCTTTTTTGCGTCGTCGGCAAGAAAAACCATTCGCACACTGCAAATATAAATGCTTATTGCCTGCGGATCGAAAAATTTCAAATTGCGTCCGGTCTCTTCAGTCTCTTTCAAAAGTTCGGCGGGATTGCCGTAACTTAGGCGAATTGTTTCACCTTGATGAATGTCGGAGGGGAAATACAGTCTGCCAAATTCGTCGTAAACCAGCGGAACACGTGACGCAGGGACGCCGCCGCGATCTACCAACAGCGGAAATTCAAAGACGTTGAACATTAAATAATCATTCGGCTCAATGTTCAAATACTTTTTATAAATGCTTACCGCCGGTTCGTCGTCAATCGTCGACAAGCCGCTTATGCCGAGCGTCTTAGTTGCCTTAAGCTCCTTGCCTACCGGTTTCCAGCCGAAGTCGTAATGCGCGTCAATATGCAAATCTTCACCGCTGTACGCCGCCAAAACAATACCGTCCAAATGATAGTCCTTGCCTATAACAAATTGCGTCGTCTCAATGCCCTGTAACGCGTTTAAAATGTTGTGGTATTCGCAGGTAATTTTTTCTTTGACTTCCATACCTGCCATTGCGCCGAAAAATGGTACATCTTCCAAGCCGTCAGTAAGCATTTCCAAAAAATCGGCAAGGTAGGGATGAAGTCCCGCCGATAAAATTTCTACGCCTTTCAGGTTCGGAATTTTTTTCAAGCGCCGTTTTAAGGTAAACGCCATTTCTTGAATGCTGTTTATGTTGCTTGAATCTATATCAAAAATTGTGACGTCTGATGAGTCAAAATAAAAAATGCTGATTATTGCGTAGGCCTCGCCTTTTTCCATAGGCGCTCGAACTTGTTCAGCAATGCCGATAATTTTTTGAGAACGCGGCATCATTGACAAGCCGATAATCTTTGCCTTAGGGAAGTATTCTTTCAATGTGCTGTGCAAATTTCTCGAATCAGCTTCCGGCAATAACGTCGTCATGACCTTTATCAAAACTTCTTTAGAGTTTTTATATTCGGCACTGTCTTTAGCCTTTTCAAGCCATTCAAAAAATGCGTCACGGTCTTTTAGAATAGCTGTACACTGTTTCAATACAATTCTTTCCTTTCAAAAAAATTCGCCGATATCCTACCATAAATGTAAGATATACGGCAACTTTATTTTTTCGGTGACGCTTTAATTTATGTTTAAGTAATTTATTAATTTCTGAAAAGGTATCGGTGCTTATTGATAACTTCGGCGATAACCATTTTGCCGCGTATGTCCTGGTGAATGCCGTCCACTGAAAATTCCGCGCTTAAATTTCCTTCCGCGTCATAAAAGTACGGTTCAATGTCAATGAAGTACGGCAGGTGCTTGATAAAGTTATTGACCGTCGTCATTTTCTCTTTCCACTTCGGGTCTGTCGGCGTATGGAAAACGTACTCGATATTGGCGGGATTAAGCGGCGTCAGCGTCAAAAAAATCGGGCGGATGTTATTGCGAAGACAAAGGCGGTTAATCTCTTTCAAGTCATTGATAATGTCATCAGCCGAAATGCTTGTATCGCGCAGAGAATTTACGCCGGTCGAAACAATTACGTTGACGGGGTGAATCGGCAAAATATCCTGCGAAAATCGCTCCAACGTCGTACGCGAAGTGTCGCCGCTCCTGCTCAAATTTACGGCGGGAAAATCCAAGTACGTGGCGTAACTGTATTCAAGTGAACGCGGCGAATAACTTACCGCGCCGCCGCCGTGAGAAATGCTGTCGCCGAAAATTGCCGCGTAAACGCCTTGAGTGATATCGTCCACAACAAATTTTTCAGTGTTTGACCAAGTACCAATCGGCATATCGTTTTCATCAAGAGCACGCACGCGCCAATAGTACGGTCCCGCATAAGGTCTGCCGTATTCATCGTAGCAACTGGATTTATCAAGCGTCGTCTGCCGCCATAAACTGTCCGAACTCGGCATAACGTCATTTTCAACTTTCGGCGGGTGGTCTAAAAGCTCAACTTCATATTTAAAGCCGTCGTGAATCGGTATCCAGTCATAAACGGGATAAATCGGCAATTTTTTGTAAGACATAAAGTCAATGTTATTTATCAGCGGACAATCGGGAATTTCTTTTGACGAATCAATAAAAATTGGTTCTGCCTTGCAAAATTCGCCGATAGGTTCAAGCCGCAACGTCAAAGCACGAACGCGGTAGTACAGCGGCTTATGATTTTGGTAGGGACGCAAATTCGCTTGATAGCCGTTGGTAAAAATTTTCGTCGTGGAAAAAAGGTGGTGCTTTTCAGAATGCTCAATGCCGCCCTCAACTTCCGGCGGCGCGTCCAAAAGTTCAAATTCATAGCAAACTGCGCCGGGTACTGTGTGCCAAGTTAAAAACGGCATTAAACTTGCGGGCGCGTCTTCGGGGTAGTGATTAAGCATTATCGGATACGGCGGATTGGGGAAGTTGGGATTTTCGGCAATTATGTCGGTGTGATAAAATTCTTTGAAAAAACCGCGCGCCGAAATTTTGTAAAACGTAGGAATTGGCGCACGCGGTACAATGTAGCTTGAAGTAAGTGAATCCTGCGTAGTCAAGTGGTGATATTCCGAGACGCCGCGTACAAGCCCCGTTGCAGGCGTAAACGTTTCGACTTTGTACGTGCAGGGATAATCCAGCGGCGTCCAATTCATTACGGTATCGTAGCCTTCCTGCGCGAATGTCACGGAAATATTTTGGTTGCCGAGTTTCAGCACGTCGGTAATTTCCGTAGCAAACAAAGTGAACACGGACAAAAATGTCATCCGCAACGCGGTTATGATAAAAACGAAAATATGTTTCATAAATGCATCTGGTTAGCTAGTTGATAGATCGATAGTAATTAGATCGATAGTGGCTAGATCGATAGTGGCTAGATCGATAGTTTACCAACGATCCATCGATCCAGTCACCATCGATCTAATTCTGCCAAAACTGTCCGGTTAAAATATCGACGCAAGAAATTAGCCCTTCCTCCGAAAAACCGTAATGCACTTGGTCAATGAAAGAGCCCGTATCCATCATCAAAATATTTCTGTTCGGTACGCGGAAGGGAATAAACTTTTTCAGATTAAAATGCTCCTGCAAAGTCTGTAGCGGCGTATGTCCCACGATAACTACCGCGTCGCCGTCGTATACGTCATAAAATTCATTGCGGCTCCAAAGTAAATAATCTTCCGTCTGCTTTTCAAGCGGTACGCCCGACTCAATTCCCGCGTGACAAAAAATATATTGTCTGCCGCCGATTTTAATTTCATAATACAGCGGCAAATGCGTGATAAAGTGTACAAACTTTTCATAGTCCTCCGGCTTACGTTCAAACCACTCTTTGACGCCGGGAATTGTCACCTGTCCGTATGAATACTTCCACCATTCATCTTCGCCGTAGATAAAACTAAGCATCATATCTTCGTGATTGCCGCGCAGAAACACAAAATTTTCTTTGTCCTGCAACTTCATAATCCACTGCAAAACGTCACTTACCTGCGGTCCGCGATCCACGTAGTCACCTAGAAAAATTACAAGGTCATCGTCCGTGACATTGAGTTTTTCATAAAGCGACATAAGTTTTTTGAAATGTCCGTGAATGTCACCTACAGCCAAAATTCTTTTCCACTTAAGCCCGTCCGTAGATTTCGGCAATAAATCTTCAAAGTCGGGAACAAAATTTTCTTTGCCGCCCATGTCAATGCCCTCCGTTCATCAAAAAAACTTTTTCGACATTATAGCATATTTAGTGAGTAGTGAATAGTAAGTAGTAAGTAGTGAGTAGTTTTATGACGTGAACAGAGCGCGAATGGCATTTAAAACTGCCAAAACCATTACGCCGACATCTGCAAAAATCGCGAACCACATATTGGCAATGCCGACCGCACCTAAGATTAAACACAAAACCTTCACGCCGATTGAAAAGTAAATGTTCTGCCGCACGATATTCAAACATTTTCGCGCAATTTTTACGGCGCGTGAAATTTTAATCGGGTCATCGTCCATAAGCACCACGTCCGCCGCCTCAATCGCCGCGTCAGCACCCATAGCGCCCATTGCAATGCCGATATCTGCGCGGCTTAAAACCGGCGCGTCATTAATCCCGTCGCCTGCAAACGCCACCTTAGCATTTTTCTCAGCGCTTAAAATTTTTTCAAGCTCCGTGACTTTATCCGCCGGCAAAAGTTCACTGCGATAATTTTTTATACCCAACTCTGCGGCAACCTGCGCGGCAACTTTTTCACCGTCGCCGGTCAACATTACGACGTTTTCAATGCCCGCCGCAAACATTTTTTTCACGGCGTCTTTTGCAGTCGGCTTTAACACGTCCGAAATTACGACATGTCCCGCGTACGTGGACGCCACCGCAACGTGAATGATTGTACCCGCCTTGTCGCACGCTTTCCACTCAGCGCCGACTGCGTCCATTAATTTTTCGTTGCCGACGCTGACAATTTCGCCGTTAATCTTCGCACGAATGCCTTGTCCCGCAATTTCTTCCAAAATTTCCACGTCGCAGCTGTCATGCTCATTCGGATACGCCGAGCGCAGGGAAATGCCGATTGGATGCGTAGAATATCTTTCGGCATGCGCGGCAAGGTGAATTAATTTT
>JAFTEG010000204.1 GCA_017453765.1 Selenomonadaceae bacterium | reverse complement strand
GGACGGCGGGCGGCGCAAATTTATAATGGTGCAAATACCGGAGCCTTGCGCGGAAGATACAGAGGCGTACAAGGCGGGCTATAAAAATATCTGCGAAATAGGCAAGGAACGCATACGCCGCGCAGGTTCAAAGATAAAAGCCGAAATGCCGCTGACAACTGCGGACATAGGTTTTCGCGTCTTGAAATTGGATACGTCGAACTTCAAAGACGCGTACCTTGCGCCGGAAGAAACTACGCAGGACATTTTGAAACGCTTGGAAGATATCATAAAGGAAGATCGAACGGCGGAAGATTTACTGTTCAGCAGTTTGATAGCGTGCGGGCTTGAACTTACAAAGACGTACGAAGTTGAAGAGTATGAAAGCGCGAAGTTAATAAACTACGGCGGCGGTGAAATGTTGGCGTGCTTTGACAGAGAAATTTCAATGTCGGTGATAAGGCATATGGCAGAAAAAAAGCCGCGCCGCGCAGTTATACGAGACGACGCCTTTCAGCGTGACGCGGACAAAATCAACACGGACGGCATATTCAAGCAGATATCGCCGAGTACAAGAGTTAAGATTATTTGAGGAGGATTTAAATATGGAAAAGGCAAAAGTCATTAAAAACGGCGACGAGCAATTTGTTTGCTTGCCGAAAGATTTTAATCAGAACGGCGATGAAATTTTAATGCGCCGCGAAGGCAATGTTATAACGCTGATGACTAAGACGACGGCAGGAAAAATTCTTGAAGACGCGATTAACGGCTTTACAGAGGATTTTTTTGCCAATGGACGCGAGCCGCAATATTATTCGTCAGCGAGGGAATGAAATATGAGATATTTGCTTGACACAAACATTTGCATTTACGCGATGAAAAATAAACCCGCCGCAGTTTTAACGCGCTTGAAAGAGCATACGATTGACGGACTTTGCATTTCAAGCATTGTATTGGCGGAATTGAAACACGGCGTCTATAAAAGCGTCTGCAAAGAAAAAAATGCCCGCGCGTTGAATGAATTTTTAAAAGTCATTGAAGTGTTGCCGTTTGATAAATTGGCGTCGGAAGAATACGGAAAAATTTGCGCGTACTTGGAAAGTCAAGGCAAGCCGATAGGTTCAATGGATATGCTGATAGCCGCGCATGCATTATCGCAGTCATTAATTTTGGTGACAAACAACGTGAGGGAATTTGAACGCGTACCTGGCTTGACGATAGAAAATTGGAGTTAAAAGCGTATGGAATTAAAATTCAAGCACCAGCAATTTCAGGCGGACGCGGCACAGGCGGTAGTAGACGTATTCGCGGGGCAACCGTACAACGCGGCGGAATATTTCAGAGTGAACGGCGTATTGGACATAGGTGCGGCAAATGCGCCGATAGTGTTACGCGCGGAAAAAATTTTGGCGAATCTGCAAAAGGTACAGCGTGCGAATAATTTAAAGGTGACGGAAAATTTTTCAGGCGAAGTGAATTTGACGATTGAAATGGAAACCGGCGTCGGCAAGACGTACACCTACATAAAGACAATGTACGAGCTGAATGCGCGTTACGGCTGGAAAAAATTTATAATCGTGGTGCCGAGTATCGCGGTGCGTGAAGGCGTCTACAAAACATTCAAGGTGACGGCGCAACATTTTTTTGAAGAGTACGGCGAGAGGATAAAATATTTTATCTACAATTCAGCGCGTACGACGGACATACAGCATTTCGCGACGGACAATGAATTAACGGCAATGATAATCAACGCGCAGGCATTTAATGCACGCGGCGAATCTGCGCGGCGAATCAGAATGGATATAGACGAATTTCAAGGTAAAAAGCCGCTTGAAGAAATTGCAAAGGTGAATCCGATTTTGATAATAGACGAGCCGCAGTCAGTTGAAGGCGCCAAGACTAAAGAAGGCTTGAAAGAATTTAAGCCGCTGTTCACGCTTAGATATTCGGCGACGCACCGTGAAGTTTACGATATGATTTACCGGCTTGACGCGATAGACGCCTACAACAAACACCTTGTCAAAAGAATTACGGTGACCGGCATTAAAGCAAGTTCCAACGCCGCGACGGAAGGCTTTTTGCACGTGATGAGTATAAACCGTTCGCAAGACGCGGCGCCTACCGTGACGTTGCAATTTGATTACAAAGGTGCGAAAAGTATCGGCAAGAAAATCCGAACCGTAGGCGAAGGCTTTGACCTTTACAAGGCGTCCGGCGAACTTGACGAATACAAAAATAATTACGTGGTGAAGACGATTGACGGCAGTGACAGTGTTGTAGAATTTTTTAACGGCGTCAAGGTGCATGAAGGTGACGTTATCGGCGCATTTGCTGAAGATACACTGCGGCGTATACAAATTCACGAAACTATCAAGGCGCATTTGGAAAGGGAGCGTCAACTGTTCGGCAAGGGCATAAAAGTTTTGTCACTGTTTTTCATTGACGAAGTTGCGCATTACAAAATTTACGGCGACGACGGTCAGGCGCATAACGGCGACTTTGCGAATTGGTTTGAGGCGGCGTACAAAGCGGCGGTTGAAAAATTTTTAGCCGAGTGCGACGACGCGGCGTATAAAAAATATTTGCTTTCAATTCCTGCGGAACGAACTCACGCAGGATATTTTTCTGTCGACAAGAAAGGCAGAATTATCAACGGCAAAATTTCTGACAGACGCGCGAACACGTCGGACGACATAAGCGCTTATGAATTGATTATGCGCAGTAAAGAATTGTTGCTTGACCAAGACGCGGTAAAATCGCCCGTGCGGTTTATCTTTTCGCATTCGGCACTGCGTGAAGGCTGGGACAATCCGAATGTCTTTCAAATTTGTACGCTGAAACAGAGCGGCAGTGACATTCGCAAGCGGCAGGAAGTCGGACGCGGCTTAAGGCTGTGTGTCAATCAAGACGGCGAACGTATGGACGAAAATTTAATCGGCGGCGAAGTTCACGACATAAATATTTTGACGGTGGTTGCAGGCGAAAGTTACGACGACTTTACGCGCAAATTGCAAGATGAGCTTGCCGCGTCGGTTAGCGACAGACCTCGCGCAGTTGAAAAAGAATTATTTATCGGCAAAAAATTATCGGACGGCAGAATTATTGATGAACGGCTTGCACGAAAAATTTATAATTCATTGGCTCGTGAATATTATATAGACGATGATACAGGTTGCTTAACTGACAAATACCGTGATGATAAAATCGGCGGCACGTTGCAGTTTGGTGACGAAATTGCCGCGTACAAAGACGACATTGTAAAAATTTTAAGCACTGTCCTTGACGCCAAAAGTATGGTTGGCGATAACAGTAAAAATGATGTCAAGGTTAAGTTTGACGATAAAAAATTTGACCGTGCGGAGTTCAAGGCGCTGTGGGACAAGATTAAATTTAAAACCGTTTACTTTACTAATTTTGACACGGACGAGCTTATTGCAAAGGCGATTGCCGCGCTGAACACATTGGCAGTACCGAAAATTGATTTTAAGGTTGAACACGGCGTACTTGATGAAATAAAATCTAAGGCGGACTTGCAGGCGGGCGCGGCGTTTAAGGCAGGTAGCACGCATACCGTCAAGGCGGAGCTTGTCACTGCGACGCCTACGCTGAAATATGACATTGTCGGCAAGCTTATGCAGGCAACCGGCTTGACGCGGCGAACCGTAGTAAAAATTTTGTGCGGCATTGACAAAAATATTTTCGCGCAGTTTAAAAATAATCCCGAAGAATTTATCAACAAAGCCGCCGAAAAAATAAATTCCGCGAAAAATGCTACCGTCATTACGCACATAAGCTACGAACCTACTGATGAATGCTACACAAAAGAAATTTTTGAAAATGCAACTTTTAACGGCAACCCCAAACTTTTCGTAACGTCTAGCAAAAGTTTATTTGACAAAGTGATTTGTGATTCCGGCGTTGAGAAAAATTTTGCGTCGGCGCTTGAAAATGCTGATGAAGTCACGGTATATACAAAATTGCCGCGCAGTTTTAAAATTGAAACGCCGGCAGGCAAGTACAGCCCCGATTGGGCGATAGCTTTTAAAACCGGCGACGTCAATCACATTTACTTTGTGGCGGAGACGAAGGGCGCGTCTGATGAAGAAAATCTGCGCGGCGTTGAACTTGAAAAGATAGCCTGCGCGAGGAAACATTTTGACGCCGTTGCAGGAGAAAATGTTTCTTATGAAGTGGTGGACAGTTTTAAAGAGTTGAGAAAAAAGTTAAAGTGAGGTAACACGATGAAAAAATTTTTAGTGACATTGGTGCTGTCAATGTGTCTTTTTATGAATCAAGCGTTGGCGGCGGACGCGGAGAGCGTATTAAATTCCGCGCAGTTGACACCGACGCTGACGGGGTTTGAACCGTGCGACAGAATGGTTTTGTACACGTTGGAGCGAATGATTACGCCGGACATGTCGACGGCGGCGAAGGTGCAAGCGTGCTATGATTGGCTGGTAGTTCACTGCAGTTACGGCGACAATATAAACCGCCTGCCGTATATTGAAGAGGCGTACGGACCGGGACGCGCCGCCGGAATGTTGGAAGGCTGTATCGGTGCTTGCGACGATTATTCCTGCGCGTTTGCGGCAATGACACGAGCTATAGGCTTGAATTGCTACACGGTCTACGGTCAAACTTCACGCGCGGACGGCGGCTACACGGGACATATTTGGTGCGTGATAAAAGTTGACGGCGTGGAATATGTTTTTGATCCGCAGGTTGAAGACAATATCGCGCGTGGCGGCGACATTCAATATTACAGATTCTGCAAGACGTATGATGAAGTAAGTGAAAATTATATTCCGCAACGCATTGAAACCGATTACTTTACGCCGTTGTATTAGCCGGTAGCTTGTAGGAGTTGGAAAGATGAATAAACTTGAAAAATCTTTAGCCGCGTTTAATCGCGCAAAAAAATTTATGCCCGGTGGCGTAAACAGTCCCGTTCGCTCATACAGCAGCGTTGACTGCAACCCGCCTTTCATTTCTCACGCGCAGGGCAGTCACATTTACGACATTGACGGCAATGACTTCATTGACTACGTAGGCTCATGGGGACCGATGATTTTGGGTCACGCACACCCGCAAGTTGTTGACGCGCTGAAAAAAGCCGTTGAACGCGGTACGAGCTACGGCGCGCCGACTGAACTTGAAACGCGGCTGGCAGAATTGGTACAGAAAATTTTTCCGAGCATGGAAGTAATGCGCATGGTAAATTCCGGCACCGAAGCTACGATGAGTGCGATTCGTGTTGCGCGGGGCTTTACCGGACGTGACAAGATTGTAAAATTTATCGGCTGTTATCACGGACACAGCGACGGTCTTTTGGTAAACGCAGGTAGCGGCGCGGCGACATTCGGCGTACCTTCAAGTCCGGGCGTCACGAAAAATACCGCGCAGGATACAATAGCTCTGCCGTACAATGACGTTGACGCCGTGAAAAAAGTTTTTGCCGAGTGCGGCGAAAAAATTGCGGCGGTTATCGTGGAGCCGGTTGCGGGAAATATGGGGCTGGTACTGCCGAAAGAAAAATTTTTGCCGACACTGCGCGAGGTTACAAAAAAATTCAGCGCGTTGTTAATTTTTGATGAGGTTATGTGCGGTTTTCGTGTTGCATTGGGCGGCGCGCAGGAGAAATATAAAATTACGCCGGATTTAACATGCTTGGGAAAAATTATCGGCGGCGGCTTACCGTGCGCGGCGTACGGCGGCAGGGCTGACATTATGCGAAATGTTTCACCGGACGGCAGAATTTATCAGGCGGGAACTTTAAGCGGCAACCCCCTTGCAATGACGGCGGGCATTGAGACGCTGAAAATTTTAATCGACACACCGAATTTTACCGAGACGCTTACAAAAAAAACTTCCGCGCTTGTCAACGGCTTGAAAGACAAGGCGAAAGTTGCGGGAGTTGAAGTACAGATTCCGCAGGCAGGCTCAATGTTCGGAATATTTTTCTCTGCGCGAGAGGTGACGAACTACGAAGACGCGGCGGCGGCGAATCAAGAAAAGTTTAAGCGTTGGTTTATGTCGATGCTTGAAAAAAATATTTACCTTGCGCCTTCGCAGTTTGAAACGCTTTTTATGTCGAGTGCGCATACCGATGACGACATTGCGCGTACGATTGACGCGGCGGATTTTAGGGGCTAGGGGATAGGAGCTAGGGGATAGGGGATAGAAATTCTCTTCCCTAGTCCCTCTTCCCTAATCCCTAATATCCATAGCGCTTGCGATTGAATAACAAAATCGTAACGGCAATGATAACCGCCGTAATATCCGCGCTGACCATTGAAGCCCAAATGCCGTCCACTCCCCATATAAGCGGCAAAATTAAAACTGCGGCAATTTCAAATGCCAACCGCAAACCGGAAATTACTGCCGACAGCACGCCGTTGTTAAGCGCCGTGAAAAATGCCGAACAGAAAATTACAATGCCCATAAACAAAAATGCGAAAGAGAAAATTCTCAATGCGTGAACCGTCATTTCCATTAAATGTTCGTCCGCACCGACAAATATGCTTGCCAAAGGACGCGCAAAACTTTCCGCGCATGTGAACATTAAAACCGCAAATATTATTATCATGGTCAAACTTTTTCGCAAAAGGCTGTGAAGTTCCGATTTATTTTTCGCGCCGTAGTGATAGCTGACAACCGGCGCAATTCCGGCAGAGTAGCCCAAAAATACCGCCTCAAAAATAAATGCGACGTACATTAAAATTGCAAACACCGCGACGCCGTCCGAGCCTGCGTATTTTAAAAGTTGCCAGTTGAAAATCATGGTGATAAGCGATTCCGAGATACTCGACATAAGCTCCGATATGCCGTTCGTGACAGTTTTAAAAAGCGCCGCGCCGTCAAATACCGGCTTGGTCAGTTGGAGTCGGCTTGAATTTTTTCTTATGAAATATATAAAAGGCAACACGCCGCCGATAGTTTGACTGATTGCCGTAGCAGCCGCCGCGCCTTCAAGTCCCCAGCCGAATCCTGCCAAAAAAAGCGCGTCGAGTACGATATTTGTAATACCCGTTGCAAAGGTTATCAAAAAGCCGAGTTTAGGTTTTTCTGCGGCGGGAAAGAGATATTGAAATTCAAACTGCAGAATGAACATGGGCAGACTGAGTAGCACGATTTGCCCGTAGCTTAAACTGTACGCCAGCAGGTCACCTTCCGCGCCTAAAAGTTCCGCCACATCGTCAATTAAGAAGAAACCTAAAATTTCAAAGATAATGCCGACAATTATCGAGAGATATACCAGCATGGAAAAAATTTGATTCGCCTTAGTCTGATTGCCTTCGCCGAGATTTTTGGCGATTAACGCACTGCCACCGGTGCCGAATAAAAATCCGACAGAGCCTAAAAGCATAGTCAGCGGATACACGAAGTTTAGTGCGGCAAAAGGCAAAGTCCCTGCATAATTCGCGACAAAAAATCCATCCACAATGCTGTAGATTGACATAAAAATTACCGTGCCGATTGTCGGCGTGGCGAAATTAAGTAATTTTGTGTAGCTGAAATGGTCAGAAAGCCTTATCATAAAAAATCCCCTTAAAATAAAATTTACGAGAATTTTAAATCCATTTAAGAAAAGTAGCAATACAATTTAAAAGTTTAATATGATAAAAGGCTGAAAAGATTTTGCAGGAACTTTATAAATCGGCGTCGAATTGAAAAAGAAACAGGTAGATTATGCGGAAATTTTTAAAGGACGAGGGTTATGGTTACAAATGACATTCCACAAGTAGGAGAAAATTCTCCGCTTAACAAAATATCAGATTATTTCAGCGCGTTGCAAAAATCAACGGAAGATTATTTGTTCGTGCTGGATTTTGAAACAAATAAATTTTTAATTTCGGACAACTTTATATCCGATTTTGATTTCCCTGCAAATATTGTAGACGACATAAACGAATTGCTGGTACCGTTCATACACGCAGAGGACAGGGAAATTTTTGAAGAGGCAATGCGTACGGCGCTTGACGAAAATGATTTTGAGTCCGTTACCTGCGATTTCCGCCTTTTGCGCATAAACGGCGAATACGGCTGGGTAAACATTCGCCTTTCGGTTTGCATGGACGTAGACGGTCAGCAGGAATTTATCTCCGGCGTCATTACGCGCATGGACAGGGAAGTTAAGGCAGATTATATCACGGGACTTTTAAACCGCACTTCTTTTTATGCTGAGTTGCAGGAAGAATTGAGCGACCCCACTCATCATGGCGCCGTTGTAGTAATTGGGCTTGACAATTTCAACGTGATAAACGAAACGTACGGACATAAATTTGGTGATTCCGCATTACGCCAAATTGCACAAAATATTACAAACGTCCTGCCGCCCGATATAAAACTGTACAAAATAGCAAGTCACCGTTTTGCATTGTTTATGCCGGACGCCATGCCGGAAGAAGTTGAAATAATTTTTTCCAGCGTCCAACTTTGCATGCGCGAAATAAGAAACGTCGAAGATACCATTTACTGTACCGCGTCGGCAGGCGCAACTTTTTATCCCGATAACGCCCAAGATTACGTAACGCTGATTCGCTACGCCGAAGTCGCATTGGAAATTGCGCGGCAAAAAGGCAGAGATCAAATTTGTTTCTTTGAAAAGGAAACGTATGACCGTTGGCGCTACGATATCGGCATGCAAAACCTTATGCAAAACAGTATCGCGCGCGGCTGTGAAGATTTCTTTCTTTGCTACCAGCCGCAAGTTGACGCGAAGGATGGAAAATTAATCGGCGCTGAGGCTCTTCTGCGTTGGTACGATAAAGACGGCTCCATAGTGGCGCCAATGCAGTTTATACCTATGCTTGAAAAGTCACGTATGATTATTCCCGTCGGTCACTGGATTATTGAACAGGCGATAATTACCGCTAAGAAGTGGCAGGAGTATCAGCCGGATTTTCAAATGAGCGTGAACATTTCGCTTTACCAGTTGGAAGAGAGAATGTTTTATCCCTTCGTCAAAGATTGCATTGACCGGCATGGCATTGATCCGCATACCTTGACGTTTGAGCTGACTGAAAGTCAAAGCGTCTACGATTGGGAATTTGTCAACCGGCAGTTTCAAGAATTTCACGAACTCGGCATAAAAATTGCTATGGACGATTTCGGCACCGGCTATTCGTCACTGGGCTTTTTGAAAAATTTTAACTGCAACATTATAAAGATTGACCGAATGTTTGTGCAGGACATTATGACAAGTACGTTTGACAGAAATTTGGTTAAGTATGCAATTATGCTCTGTCACTCAATCGGCATGGAGGTTTGCATTGAAGGCGTTGAAGAAGAGGACGCATATATTTACCTGCGCGATGAATGCGACGCCGACCAGATTCAAGGATTTTTCTTCGGTATGCCGGAAACTGAAGACGTTTTTGTAAAGCGGTTCAAAGTTTGAAAATGTTTTAGCTTGAAAATAAAGTTTGAAAGGTTTTACCTTCCAATGAACTTGATAATAAATTCGGAAAAAAATTTTCCCGCCGTAAAATCAGCGGCGGGTTTTTTTGTTGCAAAAGTCACAAGCCTTGCAATATAATTTACAGAAAAGTTTTGAAGATTTTTGAGGAGGAAATTTTTATGTCGAACGAAGAAAAAATTTTGGCAATGCTTGAAAAAATGCAGGCGGATATTGACACGTTGAAAGTCGGCAGAGAAAAGCCGAAAGTTGATGACAACAGTAAGGTTACGAACGACAAGCCTAAAATGAGCGGACGTGATGCTATTCTTGCAATGTCAAAATTGCTTGACGACGATGAGAAAGAGGCACTCGGACGCTACCAGGCGGAAGAAGAAGCAAGAAAGGCGGCGCTTTATGGCTAAGTATTCATTAGATTCAAGTTTCATTATTGACGTTTTGCGTGGACAACCTGCGGCTATACGTCATTTAACTGAAATTAAAGATGAAGATAAAGATAACATTTATATCTGCACGGTAGTTTACTATGAAGTGGTACGCGGTTTTCGCGCTGAAACATCTAAAGATAAGATTGAAGCTTTTAATAATCTCTATGAAAATACAAAGCATCCTTCGCTTGATGAGAAAGCCGCTGAAAAAGCTGTGGAAATTTACGTCCAACTTCACAAAGGCAAACTTATTGAAGATAACGATATTTATATCGCGGCAATTTCTATCGTCAACGATTGTACTTTGGTTACGGCGAACACGCGGCATTTTCAGCGGGTTGAAGGCTTAAATTTTGTGAATTGGAGGGAATGAAAAATGTCTGACGCGAAAAAAATTATTCCTGCGAATTTATTTGACCTTAAGCCTTTTGAAAAAGTCTGTGACGCGAAAAATCCCGTACCGGTCGCGCCGTTTGATTTGGACATTTTCATAAAGCGCCATAACGACATTATTCAAATTACCGACGACGAAGGCCATAAGTATCCTTTTGACGTGGAATTTACCGACAAGCTTGAATACTGCGGCAGGGAAGATAATTGCAGGCTGTACAAAATATTTTTCGGTGCGGCGAAAGCTAAAATTATTCTTGCCGTTGATAAGGATAACTTCATTTCAAAAATTGTGACTTCGGCGGACGTTAAAAATCCCGACGCGGTAAATTCTTTCAGCGGCATTTTGATTATAATTTTGCGTAACGTCGGTTTGAACGTTCCCGAAATTCAAGCCGTGAATGCAATGATTCAAAATGACGCAGATTTAATTTTTCATTGGTGCGAAGAGACGCAACGATTTATTTTTGTCACCGCGCTTACCAGTGAAAATAATATTTACATGGGATTTTCAGCCGCAGTCGATTAGCTCTGTTCCCTGTTCCCTCATCCCTGTTCCCTAAAATGGAGTGAAACATTTTGATTGATATAAATCTGCAGAAATACATTGACGCAATAGAAGAATGCAAGACGATTAGACTCACCGGCAAAGTCACGCAAATTGTCGGCTTAGTTATCGAGACGCAGGGACCAACGGTAAGCGTGGGCGAACTTTGCTACATTTATCCGAAAAAAAAAGGCGAGCCGCCGATACCTGCTGAAGTAGTCGGTTTTCGTCAAGGCTTTGTTATGTTAATGCCGGTAGGCGAAATGAGCGGCGTAGGTCCCGGCTGTGAAGTTGTTGCCGCGCAGAAGACGTTGCGCGTAAAAGTTGGCGACGAACTCTTAGGCAGAGTGCTTGACGGCTTAGGCAATCCTATGGACGGCAAGGGACCGCTTTTGACGAAGGAAGAATACCCCTTGCAAGCTCCGCCGCCGCCGCCTTTGACGCGACCGAGAATCAGCGAATCACTTTACGTAGGAGTACGCGCGATTGACGGCTTGATAACTATGGGCGACGGTCAACGTATCGGCATTATGGCAGGCTCCGGCGTCGGCAAGTCTACACTGCTTTCAATGATAGCGCGAAACACCGAAGCCGATATCAGCGTCATTGCGTTAATCGGCGAACGTGGACGCGAAGTACGTGACTTTATCGAACGTGATTTAGGCGAGGAAGGTTTAAAGCGTGCCGTCGTAGTTGTTGCAACGTCAGATCAACCGGCGCTTGTCAGAATCAAAGGCGCTATGACGGCTACGGCTATTGCCGAGTATTTTCGTGACAAGGGACATAAAGTTATTTTTATGATGGATTCGGTTACGCGTTTTGCAATGGCGCAACGTGAAGTTGGTTTGACAATCGGTGAGCCGCCGGCCACGAGAGGTTACACTCCGTCCGTCTTCGCCTTACTGCCGCGTCTGCTTGAACGTGCCGGTACAAGTGACAAAGGCTCTATCACCGGAATTTATACCGTGCTGGTTGACGGCGACGATATGAATGAGCCAATTGCCGACGCCGTACGCCCCATTCTTGACGGTCACATTGTTTTAAGCCGCGCTATCGCCGCGCAGAATCACTTCCCCGCTATCGACGTACTTGCAAGCGTCAGCCGCGTTATGAATGAAGTTGTAAGCAAGGAACATCTTGCCGCCGCGCAGAATATGCGTGCGCTTATGGCGGTTTACAAAGACGCGGAGGACTTGATTCACATCGGCGCCTATGTCAAGGGGTCAAGAAAGCGCATTGACGCCGCGATACAGAAGATTGACGCGATTAACGCCTTTTTGTGTCAAGGCATTTATGAAGTGGACGAGTACGAAACGACGATTAAAAAGTTGTTAGCGATTAGTAAGTAGTTAGGTGGTGTTGAGTAAATCAAATTTAAAGACTTTGCAAATTACGTAACTGCCGCAGTAGGAGAGGCGCGCACGGACGCGCGCCCCGTCCGCACCATGAGCGTGACGCGAATGCTGCGGACATGTTTTCTTTTGTTACTTTTCTTTTGCGCCAAAAGAAAAGTATATCTAAAAAACTTAAAAATTTATTAATGTTT
>JAFTEG010000203.1 GCA_017453765.1 Selenomonadaceae bacterium | reverse complement strand
TAAGGTAAAGCCGTCGCGATTGAGATAGTACATGGGTTGTTGCTTATTCTGTTGATTAGTGTATGTGCCTTCAATGAACATAGAGGACAATCCAAAATTGGACAGTCCTTCCATTTGGTTAATCAAATTGCGAACATCGCGCAAAATGTGCCCGTGGTCTTTTTCAAAAACTTCAGCGACTTTCAAGCTGGTAGTCAAAACGTTATTGTCTTGCACAAGCACCAAGTCGGACTTTGGGACAACTTTTTTGACCGGCTTTATAAGGTCGGCATCGTTCAATCCCTTTTTCAATCGCTGAACCAATGTATTGTATTTAATGCCGGTAAGTTCGGCTATGTCAACTACAAGGGTACGCTTTCCGAAATAATCTGCATAAATGTTATTGCGTTTGTTTCTGGATTGTGTCCTTTTGATTGCAAAACGCACATTGCCGGGCTCATAATTTCCATTAACGTCAATGCGGTCTATAGTGTAACCTTCTTCGCCGCAATGTTCCAACTTGCTGATATAATCGTAAAACGCCTGGAAATTTAACCATTCGTCGCAAATCGTAATGCCGCGCCCGCCGTAATTTTCATAACCCGCATATTCAGGATTGAAACAACGCAATTTTATGTGTTGCCAAAGATTATAAATCGGCGTGCCGCTCATTTTGTGGTTTTGACCGCGACGACATCCGCAACTTTTTTTCTTGCCGCTAATCAAATCGTGACTTGCCACTATACATTCAGCGCCGCATATACAGCGACATTTCCAAAGCGTATAGCCGATTTCTGCGCGTTCCAAAACTTTCAAATCGCCGAATTGCATACCTTCAAGGTTTTGCAAATTTTTTTCGGAAGCACGGACACATCCGCAACTTTTTACTCTGCCGTTGCAAAGATTTTTCCCGAGTGTGACGATTTCACGACCGCAATTACACTTGCAAAGATATTTGCGTTGCCCCCACTTGTTATTTTCGACGCGTTCAAGCACGGTTAATCTGCCAAAACGTTGCCCTGTTAAGTCGTTCAACTTCATTTAAATTCTCCTTTCGTTGACTTTAACCGCAAGACTTGATAAAATAACGACAGAGTTTCTTGCGGCTGATTGTTTGTCATCACAGCAATTCTACCACAAGAAATTTTGTTTTTCAAGAATAAATATGTTCCGCGCCTTTTGGCGTTTTTTTTATTGTGAGGTGATTAATATGGCTGAATTTATCAAGCCCCCAACCAGTACTCTCAAAGTCAAAGTCGACCTTGACGCCGATGAAGTGATTGTTCAGAACGGCAAACTGCCTTCAGGTAAAAAACGCACCCTTACCATTCGCGGCTTTAAGCAGGACGGTACACTTGACGAAGCCAACGTCATTTTCAACAAAGTTTTGGGCGACATCGCAGGCACTTCTTACGATAGCATTTCCGCCACTAAATCTGTCACTGAATCAATCGGCGAACCTGCCTACACTTTCGCACATTTCACTTTGGCTGACCTCGAACCTATCTTCGACGGCACCTATGTATTAAGCGGCAACCTTTTTTCCGCCGCCGACATTATCTCTATCTTTAACGGATCGCGCCAACTTAGCGGCAATAACCTTTTCTCTGCCGCTGATTTAAATTTTTAGGAGGAAATTTTTATGGCTCAAATTGTTCAAAAAGAGGACGCCTTAGATTTAATTCAACTTTTCAAATCTAGGCTCGACCAATCAGGCGGCGGCGGGCTTTTACCTCGCGTCATCGTATATTCTCAATCAGGCAACACCGTTACTATGTCTAAGGACGGCGTAACCTTAACCGCTGCAGAATCAAACGGCACGTGGTCTTTCAATATCCCGGATTACGGCAACTGGACTGTCACCGCGACTAAAAATGACACTACAAAAACTTTTACCGTAAACGTCGACGCCGTTAAAATATACGAATCGATTTGTTATACTCCCGTCCGTTATGGTATTCGCATTAATAAGACTGAACCTGACCCCGACAATCGCGTTGAATATCTTTACGACGCCGTTGGTATGACCCCCGCCCATATGGTCTACGATACCGATACCACAGCTGCCGGCACCGACTCCGATACTTCCTACTTTGACTACGGCGACTGGGCTGACGTCTGGTTCGTTCGCGACAATAAGCCTTGTATGCTTAAATCTAACGGTACCGTCGATTATTACCTTGACCCCAACGATTACGACAAAAAAGTTGACGGCAGCACTTCCGACGTCGGCAATACCTCTTACGACGGCAACGCTATGGTTCAATTCCCGCTTGTATGGATTTACCGCTACGAAGATGACGACTACCTTTACGAAATTATCTCCGACATTCAGTGGGATTCAAACTAT
>JAFTEG010000202.1 GCA_017453765.1 Selenomonadaceae bacterium | reverse complement strand
TTGTTCCTTTTGAAATAATTTCGCCGCCGGTAATATTGACCGAGCCTTTAGAATAAATGCCGTTGTCATTAGCCGAGATTGTGCCGCCGGTTATGTTAATCTTACTGCTTACACTGCTGTTATTTATGCCGATGTATCCACTTTCAATACTGCCGCCGCTCATTTCTATTGAAACATTTGTGCTTTCCTCAGAAATATAAATACAAATACAGTTGTAGCGGTCATCAATAATTTTTGCGTCACTACTTATTTTTAAACTGGCGCCGTCGCCGTTAATTCGGATACTTCCCGCCGTGCCGCCGAAAATATTTGCCTTAACGCCGTCGCCTATAACAATGCCGACGTTATTTTCAGAAGTAGATTGAACCTTACCGCCCGACATATTGAAGGTGCCGTTTTTTGAAATGTATATTGCCGTAGCGCTTGTACAAGTAATACTGCCGCCGGAAATATTTATACGGTTTGCCCATATTAATTTATTATTTTTGATATTGGCACCGCTAAAATTTAACGTCGTTTTTTTTGAAGACTTTATGATATTAAAATTTTTCGATTCGGAATAGTCAACGTTAAATCCTGCGTCGAAAGTCACGGTATTATTGATATTATCATTTTGTATAAGTGCGACGTCTTGATTTAATCGCACGGGGACAATGCCGCCGGAGCCGGTTGAAGATTTAAACGTAAGCTCTATGCCTTCGGCGTCTAAGATAAATACCGAACTGCGCGAAAAATTCAGCACGATGGTTACTCTCTTGCCGTGAAAATCAATTACGGTATTCTCACTTATGAAAATTGTAGAATTAATTGTTATGTCCGAGATATCGGGATTGTTTAAGGCGGCTTGAAGTTCCTCAAGCGTACCGACCAACTTTGACGGTTTAATTAACATTGCTAAGAATCACTCCCTGTTAAGGATGAAGAATTAAGGATGAAGGATTAAGGATGAAAGAACTCCTCACTCCTCACTCTTCACTACTTCAATGCGATAAGCGCGGCAATTCGTCCCGTCTCACGCAAATTATTTTTACGCGCGGCACGAAATGAAAAATACCAATTCGCATTACAGCAAGTACATTCGCCGGCAACTTCAATATTTTCTGCAGGCACGCCGACTTCCTCAAGCTGAATTTTATTTGCCGCCCAAAGGTCAAAATAAACCTTGCCGTCACGCTTGATTATAAGTTTATCGGCGTCCGCAGGAAAATTTTTTTTGCAAGCGTCGATAACATTTTCGCCGACTTCGTAGCAACAAGCGCCGATTGAAGGTCCGATACCGATTAAGCAATTTTCCGCCGTCGTACCGAAATTTTCACGCATTGCCAAAAAAGTTTTCGCGGCAATTTTGTTAAGCGTCCCTTTCCAGCCGCCGTGCGCAAGACCTACCGCGCAGTTTCTCACGTCCGCAAAAAGTATCGGCACGCAATCGGCGAAACACAGCATTAACGGCAAATTTTTCACGTTCGTAATAAGCGCGTCCGTCTCTGAAATTGAATCGGCGTAGACTTTACTGCCGCGTCCTCTGTGAATTTCTTCTGCGCGGAAAATTTTATCGCCGTGAACTTGATTCGGCGTCACGATATCGGAAAGGTTAAAGCCGAGTGATTTTGCAAATTTTTCACGATTAGCCAAAACTTTTTCATCGGCGTCACCGACGTGCAACGCCAAATTTAAGCTGTCGTACGGCGCGGCACTTACGCCGCCGATACGCGTTGAAATTGCGTGCGTGATTAAATCGGCGGGGAAGATTGAAAATTTGCCGTGAAACAAATTTTGTTCATTGCGTCTCAAAAAATAACTCATCTGAAATCTCCTTGATACTATCGATCTATCGATCTATTCAACTATCGATCTATCTAACAAACTCCGCAACGTTTACAGCCGTCGAAACACGGCGGCGTATATTTAAATTCGGCGGCGCGTTCAAATTCCTGCCACAAATATTTTTTCGTGACACCTTGATTGATAACGTCCCACGCCAAAACGTCATCAAAACTTTTTGCGCCGAGATAAAAATTTTCATCAAGTCCCGCCGCTTTAAACAGCTCCATAAATTTTTGCGGCGAATCGGACTGCGCGACCAATTCGGCAAGGCGTTCATCACCGCGTGAAAGTATCGCCTGCACCTTCGCTGATTTAAGTGACTCTGAAATTATTTCGACGTCACGAAATTTTTTCAGCTTGCCGCGCAGATTTTTCAGCGCCGACTGCAAATATTTTTTATCGGCAAACGCTGACCACTGAAACGGCGTGAACGGCTTCGGTATGAAGGGATTGACGCTGAGAGTGAATTTGCCTTCCGGTACGAAATTTTTCAGCTTTATGACAAGTTCGGCAATCGCGTCAACGTCCTGCATTTCTTCAAACGGCAGACCGATCATAAAGTACAGCTTGAAATTTTTAATGCCCGCGTCAACGCCGAGCTTAACGGCGGTAAAAACATTTTCTTCGGTAATGCCCTTATTCGTGACGCGGCGCATTTTTTCACTGCCGACCTCCGGCGCGACGGTCAAAGTTTTCAAGCCGCTTTTTGCAAGAGCGTCAACCAATTCGGCGGTAACGGAATCTGCGCGGAATGACGCAACGGACATTTTTAAATCAGCGTCGAGAATGTATTTGCAAAGTTCATTAATCTGCGGATAATCTGAAATCGCCGCGCCCATAAGTCCAATTTTTTTGTTTAGTGAAGAGTGAGGAGTGAGGAGTGAAGAGTTCTTACTCTTCCCTGTTCCCTCTTCCCTCTTCCCTAAAACAGCATCAATTTCAGCCTGCAACGTTTCAAGCGAGCGGTTACGCGGACGCCGAAAACAATACCCCGCCATACAAAAACGGCAGTGACGTCCGCAACCCCGCGCAGTTTCCAAAAGGTACATATTAAATTCTGTGTCATCGGTAATTATCACGGAATGCGCAGGGTATTCGTCCAAATTTTTCACGTACTGCCGCTTAACCTCTTCCCTTTTACCTAATCCCTCTTCCCTAACCGCAGGGACGTAGACGCCTTCAACTTGCGAAATTTTTTTCAGCAAATCTACGCGGGACAAATTTTGATTCGCCGTCAACACGTCCATAAGCGGCGGCAAAATGACTTCACCTTCACCGATAACAAACGCGTCGAAAATCGCGGTAAGCGGCGCGGGATTAAACGTAGCGCAGGGACCGCCGGCAATTAAAATCGGATCTAAATTCGTACGTTCGGCGGCACGAATTTTTATTTTGCCGAGCTTTAAAATTTTCACGGCGTTAAAATAATCCTGCTCAAAAGAAATTGAAAAGCCAATGAATTGAAATTGATTAAGCGGCGTCTGTGTTTCAAGGCTCATCAGCGCTGAATTACTTCGTTCAATTTCGGCGGCAATTTTTTCTTCCGGCAAAAAAAATCTTTCGCAAGAAGTATCTGCGCGGGAATTTAAAAGCTGGTAGATTATGTGCAGACCTAAATTCGACATACCGACGCGGTAGTAATTCGGATAAGTCAGCGCGAATTTAAACTGCCCGCCTTTAATCGTGTAGCCTGTTTCTTTTGCAAGAAGTGATTTTAAAATTTCAACTTGTTTCCACGACATAAAAATTTCCTCTAGTGAATAGTCATTAGCCGGCAGGGTTATGTTCCCTGTTCCCTCAAAAAAAATTAGGATTAGAGATTTTAATTTCCCTAATCCCTAATAAATTTTTTTAGTCAACTACCCCACGTCTAAAGACGGGGGCTTGCAGTTAGATTTCTCCACCGCGTTCGGCTGGTTGACTGCAGCCCTGCAATTTCTTGCAGCATTGATGTCTTTCGACAAAGTCGGGTGCCTTAAAGCTTACGCTACAAC
>JAFTEG010000201.1 GCA_017453765.1 Selenomonadaceae bacterium | reverse complement strand
GTCGATAAATTCCGCACAGAATCCCGCAGGCAAATTTAAATGCTTGAGATACAACAGACATTCGCTGTACCAATAATCGCTGTTCACGCAAGTTATGAACGCCACTTTTTTATTGTTCATACGTTTCACCGAAAATATTTTATTCCTACATTTAGGCGGCGTCAAGAAATTTTTGCAACAAAAAAGACCGACGACACATCATCATCGGTCAAATTTGCCCCGCTTAAGGGATTAATCGCTAATCAGAAGTTTTCACTCCGCGCTTTGACTAACTTACTGGAGCAACGACAACACCGCGCTTGAATTTTGATTCGCCTGCGCCAACATAGATTGCGCCGCTTGGAGCAAGACGTTATTCTTGGTGTAGTTCGTCATTTCTTTTGCCATATCGGCATCTCTTATGGTGGATTCTGCGGCTTGTACGTTTTCGCTTGATGTCGTCAAGTTACTTGCCGTGTAGTCAAGACGTGCAGAAATTGCGCCAATCGTCGTTTGTTGATCAAGAGCTTTATTTAATGCATTATCGAACGCCGAAACTGCCGCATTTGCCGCCGCACGCGTCGTTATCTGAATAGTCGTACCGTCTTTACCTTTGAGTCCCAATGCCTCTGATCTCATATCCATCAAGCCGACTTTTATTGCCTGATTTGCTGAAGCGCCTATCTGGAAGGAAACAGAGCCGTCCGACGTATCATTGGACGCATAAATTGAAGTTTTGAATGCATCCAACGCCGTATTCGTTGCCTTCTTGACGTTACCTTCGCTGTCCGCAACGCTTATTGACAAACCGGAAATCTGCCCGTCAAGTCCTGTACCACTTGCTATAAAGGTGATCGCATTTTCGCCATCTTTCGTCAATATCTTTTTGCCGGAAGCCGCGCTGCCTATGGTTGAAGCAGTTTGTGCAGATGTAGCAAAAGCCTTAGATGCGGTAGCATTGGCATTCGTTGCTTTATTTAACATGTTGTATATGCTTCCGAGTGAAGTATTACTTACTACGGAAGTAAGTACGGATGTATAAGTTTTGCCCTGTAATACGAAGGAGACCGTAACTCTGTCGCCGGTATTAATTTCAAGACTTTCGCCGTTGCGATTTCGAAGATCGGTAAGTGCAGTAGATAAATTTGTATTTGTAGCAAGATTGCTATTAGTCATGTGCGTTGCTACAGCACTACCTGAAGCCGCCCTTGAGCCTTCCAAAAGATATTTGCCGTTGAAAGTAATAAGCGCGTTATCGTCGATCTGGTCAATGAACTGATCCAATTCCTTTTGAATGGTTGCGCGGTCGTCATCGGTGTTGGTATCGGTCGCGGCGTCGATTGCTTTTTGCTTAAGGGTACGAAGAATATCAACCGTTCTTTCGACGGCACCTTCAGCGTTTTTCATGAGGCTGGACGCGTTTTGCGTATTCTGATTTGCTTGGTCGAGGGAGCGGATTTGAACGCGCATACGTTCGGAAATTGCATAGCCGGAAGCGTCATCTTTCGCCGAATTAATTTTAAGACCACTAGCAACTTTAGAGAGACTGTCGCTCAAGGCGTTGTTGTTGTTGTTAAGAGTGGCGAGCGTGCGCACTGCGCTCATGTTGTTTTTGACTACCATTGCCATTGTAGTTTCCTCCTTGGTTTTAATAAAAACGTTTTTATCCTTCTGACGGTATCCCTGCCG
>JAFTEG010000023.1 GCA_017453765.1 Selenomonadaceae bacterium | reverse complement strand
CAACTTCTACGTTCAAGCCCTCTTCATACTGCGCCATTGTGACGAAGGGAACTTTTTTCAGTTCTTCGACGCGCGGGAAGCCTTCAAATTTATCATCGGTGAAAGCGTGCGTCATTTCGCGACCGCGATCGGGGCGGAAGTTGAAGAAAATAATTCCGTCATTAGTTTTAACGCCGTCATAATCGCCGATAACTACAGGATTTACAAATTCGTCGGTAACTTTGTTGTCGTAGGATTCTTTAATCGCCGTAGCACTGTCAGCCTTTTTCGGCGCGTCAGCCTTTGCAATGGCGTTATAAGCTTTTTCCACGCGATCCCAGCGTTTATCGCGGTCCATTGCGTAGTAGCGTCCGGAAATTGTAGCGATTTGTCCAATGCCGATTTCTTTAATCTTATCTTCAAGCTCAGCAAGATATTCAGCGGCTGAACTCGGCGGCACGTCGCGTCCGTCCAAAAATGCATGCACGTAAACTTTCTTGACGCCTTTATCTTTAGCCAACTTTAAAAGACCGTAGACATGCTCGGTGTGGCTGTGAACGCCGCCGGGCGAAAGAAGTCCGAAAAGGTGCAATGCGCCGCCGGAGGCTACAACTTTATCCGTAATGCCGACAAGCGCTTTGTTTTGGAAGAAGTCACCGTCACGAATCGCCTTTGTAATTTTTGTAAGCGGCTGATAAATGATTCTGCCTGCGCCAATATTCATGTGACCGACTTCGGAATTACCCATTTGCCCATCCGGAAGACCGACGTATTCGCCGGACGCCTGCAATTTCGCGTTGGGA
The DNA here is from genome assembly GCA_017453765.1 of Selenomonadaceae bacterium. Classification (GTDB taxonomy): domain Bacteria; phylum Bacillota; class Negativicutes; order Selenomonadales; family Selenomonadaceae; genus Quinella. The sequence continues at coordinate 2,312 of JAFTEG010000023.1, read as the reverse complement.
TATTTTTTCGCCAATTCATCAAGTACAGGCGTGTTGCCGACTTGAATTGCGTTGTATTTATCGGTAACGTCGCCGATACCCCAGCCGTCCATAATTATCAAACAAATAGGCGCGTGTTTAATTGTTGCCATGCTTTAAACCCTCCATTAAAAATAAAAAAATTTTGTACAAACTCTTAAGAACGTGACTTTATGCAACACGTCCTAATTGCCTAAAACGTGCTTGTCGCTGATATGGTAGTGAATGTCACGCGCTTTAATCAGCCATGCGCCGTTTTTATTTTCGTAGATATCCTCACAATAAAAGCAGTGGTTATTTATAAAATTCGCGCCGCTTTCTTCCGTGACGTGAACCGCAAAGCCGAATAAAAGTCCCGTCGCCTTATCCTTCGACAAGAAGTCAATGACATGTTGACCGTTCACATAATGACACTGTTTAATCATCGTGGTAAACGGCTTTAAACTGCGTTCATAGTTGGCAAGACCGCGAATTTCCAAAACCATTTCATCGCCCATATAAATGCGAATTTGGACATCACGCGTTAAAAATTTTTTCTGTTCGGCGGTGTTTCCTTCCAAATTTGAAAACTTCCCAACCAAACGTTGAATATCCAAAGTGTTGCTAACGGTTTCTTGCGTCATAAAATCACCTTGAAAAAATTAATAGTACCACATATTGTCGACGATTTTGTATGACCAGCCGAGCCGATTCATACAGTATTCAAAAACTTTATTTTGCGGAATGACAACGGTAGTATGAGTGCCGTCCATAGCGTCAGTTTCATAGCGCCACATATCTTCTCCGTACTTGCTGAACTTCCAAACTACGACTTGTGACAAGTTGCCGTTCTTTATCATTTTGGTGGAGACGGAAAAATAATCACGGTTATCTCCGGCGGTAATGGTATCGTCCATAACGTAAATGTCGAGACCTTCACTTTGCCGGTGGTCTACCCAGATATCTTTCGCCGCGCAGATTGACGCAGAAAAAATCAGCGTTGAAATTAACGTGACGGCTAAAATAATTTTTCTCATAACGTAACCATTCCACATTCTAAACTCCTAACTCTTAACTCCTAACTCTTAACTCTTAATTAAGTAAAAGCCGCCAACTCTGCAACCAGTAACTAATTACCAGCCACTAAGTTGACGGCTCTACCATTCAGAAATTTATTCGGCTATTTCAAAAGTACGGCAATAATCATTGCCGCAATACCTACAATTACGGTTATGTTGGTAGTGCGAAAATAATTGCCGAGATTATTTAAATCTGTCCTTAAATTACGCATATCTTCCCGCATTTCCTTCATATCGGAATCATGTTTTGCGCGAAATTCCCTCATTTCGTTATCTTGCCTTTCGCGTGCCGCACGACTTTCATTAATAAACATATCAAGCTTTGTACTCACGTTGCTGACTTGCTGTTCTAAACTTGTCACGCGCGTTTCAAGCTTATCAACCCTATTCTCGATATCCGCCATGATTATCACCACCTTTCAGAAATTTGATTCGACTATTTCAAAAGTACGGCAATAATCATTGCCGCAATACCTACAATTACGGTTATGTTGGTAGTGCGAAAATAATTGCCGAGATTATTTAAATCTGTCCTTAAATTACGCATATCTTCGCGCATTTCTCGTATATCGTCATCGTGTCTTTTGTGAGCCGCACGACTTTCCTCAATAAAATCATCGACTTTTTGCGAAAGTTTTTCGACGGTAACTTCAAGACTTGTCACGCGCGTTTCAAGTTTATCAACCCTATTTTCGATATCCGCCATGATTATCACCACCTTTCAAAAATTTTTGCCGGAAAAAATTCAGTCTTAAATTAAGGTCAAGAACTCTAATCCCTGTTACCTAATCCCTAATTAGAAATTTACAATCGCGCTGAAGTCTTGAGCCTTCAAAGACGCGCCGCCGACCAATGCGCCGTCAACGTTGGGTTGTTTCAGAAGGTCTTTAATCGTAGCCGGTTTTACACTGCCGCCGTATTGAATGCGAATTGCGTCCGCCGCATCTTGACCGAACACTTTAGCAACACATTCACGAATAGCCTTGCAAACTTCCTCAGCCTGTTCAAACGTCGCAGTTTTGCCGGTACCGATAGCCCAGATAGGTTCGTACGCAATGACGAGTTTTGCAACTTCTTTAGCCGTGAAACCTTCCAACGCCGCCGCAACTTGTTTCGTCACGTGATCAATGTACGTTCCCGCTTCACGAATTTCAAGGGACTCACCACAGCAGATAATAGGCGTGATACCCGCATTGAAAGCCGCCTTAGCGCGTTTGTTTACGCCTTCGTCCGTTT
>JAFTEG010000200.1 GCA_017453765.1 Selenomonadaceae bacterium | reverse complement strand
CTACGCGGATAAATCGGCAGTACGTCAGCGAGTGCAGTCGATTCTATAGGGTCACATTTCAAGGAAGAATTTTTTCTGAAATTACAGGTGACGCGGCGAATTATCGCCCAAGTATGTTTTAACGGGAAGTGTAGTAAAAACAGCTGAAGTTTACATTTTCCAAAATCTCGGTAGCAGGTTACAGAGAAGTGTCAGACGATATTAAAAACGTAGAGGACATGGGAAGTTTGCTCGAAGCGGCGGATAACATGCAAAATCTCAAGGAACATGAAATAGTGGAAGGCACGGTGGTGCAGGTAAACCGTAACGAAGCATTTGTCGATATCGGTTATAAGCAGGAAATACCCGTACCGAAAAGAGAGCTTGCATATCCCGAACCGGAATCTGCAGAAGATGTTGTAAAAGTCGGCGACAAAATCGATGTCTATATTCAGTCACTCGGCGGCGAAAACGGCGGAACTCTTTCAAAAATCAAGGCGGATCGTATGTCCGTTTGGAAGGACATGGAGGCTATCAAAGAGCGCGGCGAAACGGTAGAAGCCAAGATCACGCAAATGGTGAAGGGAGGGCTTGTTGCCTCTGTCAAAGGACTTCGCGGCTTTATTCCGGCATCACAGATGGAACTTCACTACGTGAAAGACCTTTCCGTCTACGTTGATCAGACCGTTGAAGTGTTGCCGATAGAGATCGACAGACAAAAACAGCGGCTGGTACTTTCGCGTCGTCAGCTTTTGGAAAAGGAACGCGAAGACAAACAGCGCGAAGTTTTCGATACCATTGAAGCGGGACAAACCCTTAAAGGTACGGTTAAACGTCTTGTTGACTACGGCGCATTCATTGACATTGGCGGCGTTGACGGGCTTGCACATATTTCCGACCTTTCGTGGGAACGCGTGACGCAACCTTCAGACGTGCTTAAAGTCGGCGATGTGATTGACGTTTATGTTAAACAGGTTGACCCCGAAACGCACAGAATTTCACTTTCCGTGAAAAATACCCAGCCTGATCCGTGGCTTGAAAAGGCGGAAAAATACGTCGAAGGCGATATCATTGAAGGCAAAATCGTCAAACTTGCAAAATTCGGCGCCTTTATGGAAATTGAACCCGGTTTTGACGGCTTGATTCCTATGGGTGAATTGAGCGACCGCCGTATTGAAAACGCTGAAGAGGCCGTTCACGTCGATGACATTGTTAAAGTGAAAATTATGCGCGTTGACCAAAAACGTAAGCGCATTTCCCTTTCAATCAATCGTGCAAAACGCGGCGACGTTGACGGCGCAAATTCAAGACGTTATCGCTCCAACAACTCTGACGAATATTAATTTAGTTGTTAGTTAATAGTTGTTAGTTGTTAGTGATTAGTTAGAAAATCTGTTCTCTAATCCCTAATCCCTAACCCCTAGAAGTGGCGGACAAAAATCGTTCGTCACTTTTTTAGTGCTGAAAACTATTTTCAAGCGGCATTGCATTTTAAAATTTTTTATGATAAACTGAATTAAATGATAAAAATTATTTTTTGAGAGACTTTTAAATTTTTAAGAGGATTATAAATTTTTGGGAGAGATTGTAATTTGGATGTAATGGAGATTTTCACAAAGGGCGGCGCGGTAATGTACCTGCTCTTACTTTGCTCGGTTGCCGTAATTGCGATTGGCATTGAAAGGCTGGTTTTTTATCACTACGCAGGTAATAACGGTAATGCTTTTTTGGAAAATCTTTCTGTAAAATTGAGAGTTCAAACTCTGAATCAAGTTGCCGACTTCTGTCACGCCGAAAAAAGTCTTATCGGCGAAGTTGCTTTTTCCGGCGTACTTGCCGCTACGCGAAATGAAAATATCGAAGTTGCGTTGGATATGGCGTACAGTGAAGCGGCTATGAAACTGCGCGCGCGGCTGAATTACCTTTCAATGATTGTAACTTTATCGCCGCTACTCGGACTTCTCGGCACCATTTCCGGTATGATTGAGGCTTTTAACATTTTTAATCTGCAGGCAGGTCAACCGCTGGCAATAACCGGCGGAATCGGTGAGGCATTGATAGCGACGGCAACCGGACTTTGTGTAGCGATTTTGGCGCTGATTGTCCACACGTACTTTGCACAAAGGCTTGATGAAATGTTGGCGAAACTTGAAAAAGCCGCGTCCATTGTACTCGGCGCGTTGAGCGGGAAGGGTGAAAACAATGCGACGGCGTGACTTTCGCGAAGATAAACAGCCGCTTGTCATGATTATCCCGATGATTGACATAATGCTTTTTCTTTTGGTCTTTTTTATGTTGAGTACGATTTACATGGTGCAGACGAACAATTTCAACGTGGACTTGCCGAAGTCTGAAGGTACGCAACAGGAAGTTGAACCGAAAGTCGCGGCAATTACGGTGACGGCAGGCGGTGAAATAATGTTTGATGACAGTAAAATTTTAGATAAAAACTTGCCGCAGATGGTCAGTCACGAGTTGGAAAAAGACAGCGAAACCATTTTTGTAATTTACGGCGACAGGGCCGCGCGGTATGAAAGAGTTGCCGCAGTTTTGGAAGTGCTGAAAAAATCCGGCGTGCGTCATGTTTCCATTGCGACAGAGGCTAAAAATTAGTTTGAAATTAAAAATTAGTTAAGACTTGAAATTTAGTTAAGCGCTAAAAATTAACGGAGGTTTTAAATTGGAGTATCGACCGCGTTGGGAAAGGATAATGTTTCTTGCATTCATTTTTAATGTCGTCGTAATGTTCGCGCTTGCCATGAATTGGAAATTTACCGAGCCGAAAGAAGATGTTGAAGATTTGCAAGAAGTGGCGTGGGTAGATTCGGCAAATGTCGAAGAAGTTCCGCCGCCTTCTTTACCGCTTGAAATTCAAACCTTCCCTGAAATTAAACTTCCGCCACTGGAAATACCGAAATTTGAACCGCTACCGCCGCCTGAACCTGTCGAAGTTGAAAAAGTCGAAAAGCCGGTTGAACCGCCTAAAGAGACTGCACCGCCTGCCGAAAGTGAAAAACCTGCCGAAAGTAAGCCTGCCGAAAATGAAAAGCCGGCTGAACCTAAGCCGCAGGAAAAAAATGAACCGAATCAGTTAAAGGCAATAGTCAAAGTTTATCCGAAAGATTTAATTGATCAGCTTGTTGCAAGCGGCGCCGTGAAAGAAAGAGTGACTTTGAACAGCGGCAAGGTTGTTTTGGCAGTTACGATAGGCACGGACGGCAAGGTTAAAAATGTCGAAATACGTCGCGGCGGCGGTACCGATGAGCGCGGCAATATTATAAATTTGATGTCGGAAGTTGCGGCGTCGAGTTGGATTTTTGAACCGTACCTTGATGAGGAGGGAAAGCCTAAGGAGTTGAAGACGCAGATTGAATTTAAGCCGGAAGACTTTTGATGAATTAAGGATTAAGGATTAAGGATGTAGATAGTAGATAGTAGAAGGTAGAATTAAGAGGAGGGAAAATTATTTTGAAAAAAATTGTGGCAGTAATTTTTGCAATGGCGTTGGTTTTCGCGGCACAAATAAATTTCGCGGCGGCGGAAGATCAACCGGCGGCAGTTCCCATTGAAAGTTCGAAGGTCTACCCAAAGGACATTGAAAAGAATTTGAAGTACAACGGCACTGTCGTAATTTCGGCTACGGTTGACGCGGAAGGCAACGTTATAAAGACGGTTGTAATGCGTTCGTCGGGACGTCCTAAAGTCGACAAAGCGGCAATGGAGGCGGCGGCAAAATGGAAATTCCAACCTGCAGTCGATAAAAACGGCAAGCACGTTGAAGTTTGGTACATGGTTAAATTTGAGCCTAAGGATTTCTGATTTATGAAGAAATTTTTCTATGCAATATTGGTAACATTAATTTTAATCAGTTGTCAATCTGCAGACGCCGCGCCGAAATGGCAGGAGCTTGCAAACCAAATTGAAAGTACCGTCAATGAAGCGGTTGAAATTTACAAAACCGGTGACGGTCGCGCCGCTAAAGAAAAAATTAACGATGCTTATTACGGCATTTACGAAAAGGAAGGCATGGAAGGCGCACTGCGCGTAACCGTTTCAAGCAAGGCTGTCGGCATTACCGAATACCAATTTTACAAAGTTAAAAAAGCTATGTTGGCGGGAGCGCCGCTCGAAGAAGTTCAAGACGAAGCGGCGTTGCTGATTGAAATGGTAAATGAAAACGTCACCGAAATGGAAGGCGCGCACGGCAGTCAAGGCGGCTGGGCGTCATTTTTTCCCGCGTTTTTAATTTTAATTCGTGAAGGTCTTGAGGCAATTCTCGTACTCGTCGCAATAATCGCGTACTTGAAAAAGAGCGGTAATGAAAAGCATTTGGACACCGTTTACAACGCGATGATAGCGGCGATAATTGCAAGTTTCGTCACGGCGTACCTTTTCGCCTCGATATTTGAATCTACTGCGGCAGGTGCCGGACGTGAGATTTTGGAAGGCGCAACGGCTTTATTCGCGGTCGTCGTGCTTTTGGCAACAAGCGCATGGCTCGGCAGTAAATCCGATGCAAAAGTTTGGAAAAAATATATTCAAGACATGGTGGACAAAAGTTTAACCGACGGCAAGGCGAAGGCGTTGGCATTCGCGGCATTTTTGGCAGTGTATCGTGAAGGCGCGGAGGTAATTTTATTTTATCAAGCGCTGTTCAACAACACGGCTACTGATGTCGACATGATTTGGTACGGCTTTGCGGCAGGTTGCGTCGTCGTATCGATTTTGTTTTTCGCACTGCAACACGGCGTTTTAAAAATTGCGTTGCGTCCCTTCTTCATATTCACAAGTATTTTGATGTACCTTTTGGCGATAACCTTTGCAGGCGGCGGCATTCGCGAACTGCAGGAAGGCGGAGTGTTTGGACAGACGCCTATTGAAAGTTTGCCGGTGCCTACAATCGACGTGCTGGGAATTTATCCTACGGTTGAAACATTCGGCGTGCAGGTTGCCTTGCTGGTAATCGGAATTGCAATGTTGCTTTATCGCCGTAAACAAAGTTTACAGTCGGCTGAAACGTAAATGTTTCGTCCGTCAAATAAAAATTTTTAAGGTTTTATAAGGAGTTGTAATCATGAGTTTTAAAAAATTAAAAGCGTTTGTAGCGGCAGGTGCGGCGGCGTTCAGTCTGTTTGCATTCAGCCCCAACGCGCTGGCTTTTCAAGAATATCCTATCGGCGACGAAATCGAAGATACGGTAAACCATTTCAAAGTAGCGTTGGTCTACTTCCAGCCGGTACCTATGGAGCCGCAGGGCATGATGCTTTCACCGGATCAAGCGGACATTCACATTGAAACGGACATTCACGCGACCGAAGGCAATGAGTGCGGTTTTGGCGTAGGCGAATGGATACCGTACATGCGCGTTGAATACAAATTCACGAAACGCGGCGGCGATCCTCAAGGTCCGATAACGGGAACGTTTATGCCGATGAGTGCCGATGACGGTCCGCATTACGGCGCTAACGTGAAAATGCACGGTGCCGGTACTTATGACTGCGAATTTAAATTTTACGCGCCGGAAGGTTACGCATTGCACACTGACCCCGATACCGGCGTACCCGGACATTTTTGGAAAGAACCCGTTGTAATGAAGTGGACTTTCAATTACACGCCGCGTAAATGGTAAAAAAATAGTCAACCCAAAAACTTCGGATTGACTTGAAAAAATTCTTCAACGATTAAATTATACATTAAAAAATTTCCCTGTCGAGAAAAAATTTTTTCGGCAGGATTTTATTTAATGAAGAATTAAGGATTAAGAATTAAGAATGAAAAATTTGCTACAAGTTACCAGCTACCGGCTAAAAGCTAATCGCTGACAGCTAACAGCTAAAAAGGTTGAGATTATGTTACAAAATTTTTTACTGCAATTCATTCCGGCAATGGAAGAAGGCTTGATTCTCGGCGTACCGCTTGCAATTTTGCTCGTGATACTGCGCAGATCGCCGCACGAAGTTTATAGAAAAAATTTTAAAACCGCGCTGAAGTGGGGATTTTGGCTGTCGGTATTTGTAATCGCCGTAAGAGTCGGAACGCGAAACGCAATCAGCCGCGAAGTTTTGGAAGGCTTTTCCACTTTCATAACGTTGCTCGGTGAAACGGTGATGATCTTCCGCCTGTTCAAAAATTCTGCGGACGTTGATAAGCTGCTGAAAATTTCAATCTGCGCGGTAGTCATAACGCTTTTTGTCTATCACGGTTTTGAAATTTGGCTGTTACCGGTAGGCGCGGGAATTGCGGCGCTGGGAAATTATTTTGAAACGGTCTTTCTCACGAAATTTGCCGGCTTTATCTGCGGCGTACTGTTCGCATTCATAAGCAGTTTCCTCGTCTACAAAGCGGCGGCGGCTCTCAATGATTCGCGGCTGAAATTTGTATTCTTCGTGCAACTTGCCGCGTGTATGCTCCAACAAATAATTTTTTTAATACAAATTTTAATGGCGCGCGGAATTTTGACCGGCGAAATGTGGATGGATTTAATGGCGCCGATTATAAACCATTCCGCGCAGTTAATCTTCGTGATATTCGCCGCAATTTTGGTACTGCCGATAACTTTATTTTCGCAACCCAAGCCGGAGAGACTTTCAAGCTACAATCCCGCGCAGTACAGAAAAGTTTTGGCAGACGCAATTCATAAAAGACGCTGGGGCGCGGGCGTAATTGTCGCGTTGCTTTTAATGACTACCACTTCAAGCGCGGGAAGTTACGTTGCCAATAAGCAGGCTGAAATTGTTCCCGCCGTACCTGTCACGGCGTCGCAAGGTTCGGTTGACGTGGATTTGGAGCAGATTAAGGACGGTCACTTACACAGATTCGTTTATCACGCGTCGACCGGTGAAAATGTGCGCTACATTGTAATTTTGAAAGGCGGCTCTGCTTACGGAGTGGGACTTGATGCTTGCGAAATTTGCGGCGCTACCGGCTACTATGAACGCGATAATCAAGTTGTTTGCAAACTTTGTGACGTACAGATGAACAAGGCGACAATCGGCACGCGCGGCGGATGTAACCCAATTCCGATTGAATATGCCATTGCTGACGGGAAATTAAAAGTTCCGCAGACGGAGCTTGAAAAGAATGCGAAAATTTTTAAGTAGTAGTGAAGAGTTAGGAGTTAGGAGTTGCTCCAACCTCCAACCTGCAACCTGAAAACTGAAAGCTGTAAGCTGCAAGCTGAAAGCTCCAAACTCCCATCGAGGTGATAAAATGTTTTGGCAAATGGTAAAAGGCGCGCTGATTCGCCAAAAAAATCGTTTCGCACTAATCGCGTTGACTGTTGCACTCGGCGTATCTTTGGCAACGGCAATGCTGAATGTTATGTTCGACGTCGGCGACAAAGTCAATCAAGAGTTGAAAGCGTACGGCGCAAATATCACGGTTACGCCGAAAAATTCCGCCCTGCTTAAAGAGGTTTACGGCGTCGACGAATCGGAGCACCGCGAATTTTTGAACGAATCGGACTTGGGTAAAATTAAAACAATTTTTTGGACGAATAATATAGTTGCCTTCGCGCCGGCATTGGAAGGGAATTTGACGCTTGCCGACGGTTCGCAACTTCCCGCAGTTGGTACGTGGTTCAATCACGAAATGAATCTGCCGACCGGCGAAACTTTTTCTACCGGCGAAATTGAAATGAAATCGTGGTGGAAAGTTGACGGCGCTTTTCCCGTTGACGGACAGAATGAGGCGCTTGCAGGTTCAAAACTTGCGGCGGAAAAAAATTTGAAAATCGGTGACGTTATCGCCTACAAAAATTTTGACGGCACGACCAGCGAATTGAAAATCAGCGGCATAGTTACCGGCGGCGGCGCGGAAGATGAACAGATTTTGACAGACCTTGCCGTAATGCAAAAAGTTTTGAACGCGGCGGGAAAAATCGGTTCAATCGAAGTCAGCGCAATTACGACGCCGGAAAATGACTTGGCACGCAAGGCGGCGGCTAATCCCGATATGCTGTCACAGCAGGAGCGCGAAATTTGGTACTGCACGGCTTATGTCAGCGCCATTGCCTACCAAATTGAAGAGGTAATCGGAAATTCTTCCGCGCGACCGGTCAGACAAATTGCAGAGTCCGAAGGCAAGATTTTGGAGAAGACACAGCTTTTAATGTTGCTCATCACGATTTTAAGTTTGCTGTCGACGGCGTTGGGCGTATCGAATTTAGTCAGCGCGAATATTATGGAGCGGAGCCGCGAATTGGGCTTGCTTAAGGCGATAGGTGCGACGAATTTCGGCGTAATATTTTTGGTGTTGACGGAAATATTTGCGGCGGGGTGCGCAGGCGGCGTAGTCGGCTACTTCGTGAGTTTGGTACTTGCGCAGATAATCGGCACGACGGTTTTTGGTGCGGCGATAGCTAGCAATGCGGCGGTAATTCCGATAGTCACGGCGCTTATGGTTATCGTGTTGCTTGTAGGGAGTTTACCGGCAATACGAATGTTACTTTCACTGCAACCGGCTGAAGTCTTACACGGAAGATAGCGGCTGCGGCTACGCCAATGAAGGATTAAGGATTAAGGATTAAAAATTAAGGATTATATTTACTATTTACTCTTTACTCTTTACTCTTCACTCTTCCCTCTTCCCTCTTCCCTCTTCACTCTTCACTCTTCACTAAATAAGGAGTTGCAATGAAATTAAAATTTTTTCTGCGAATGATATTTTATTCGCTGTTCAGGCGGCGCCTCAGAATGTTGGTAGCGTTAATCGCCGTTGCCGTCGGTGCTACGATAATTTCCGGCATGGTCACGGTTTATCGCGAAGTCCCGCAACAACTTGGACGCGAATTTAGAGCGTACGGCGCAAATTTACTTTTAATACCGGCAGGCGACGCCTCGACATTCAGCGCCGAAAATTTGACTAAGGTAAACGAAATTTTAAAAGGCAATGAAGTCATCGGCATTGCGCCGTTTTTGTACGAGAGACTTGAAATTAATAAGCAGTACATTTTGACAGGCGGCACGGATTTTGACGAGGTGCAAAAAGTCAGTCCGTATTGGCACGTTGAGGGACGTTACCCCGTGAAAGGCGAACGCGAAGTTTTAATCGGCGCCCAGCTTGCAAAAATTCTTTCGCCGTATGAACCTGCTGAAATTATCGGTCAAGAAGTCACGATAAGCGCGGGCGAAGGTACGGCAATGCGAAAGTACCTTGTCACGGGAATTGTTTCTACCGGCGGCAAGGAGGAGGAATTTGCCTTCACGAATCTTGACGAGTTGCAAAATATCAGCGGCAAGGAGGGAGAAATTGGAATTGCTCAACTTAGCATTGTTGCGGAAGGCGAAAATTTAAAATCGATTGAAGAAAGTATTTCCCGCGCAGTTCCCGCACTTCAACCGCAGACCGTTCAACAAATTGCCAATTCGGAATTTAACGTCTTAAATAAATTGCAAGTTTTAGTTTTACTTGTCACGGCAATAGTTTTAATTTTAACGCTGATTTGCGTGACAACTACGATGATGGCGGTAGTTACGGAGCGTCGCAAGGAAATCGGCTTGAAGAAGGCGTTGGGCGCGTCGGACAGCAACATTGTACGCGAATTTTTAGGCGAAGGGTGTTTACTCGGCGCATTCGGCGGCTTACTGGGTAGCGGCTTGGGATATCTTTTCGCTGAAAGTGTCAGCGTGCAAGTTTTTGGACGCGGCATATATTTTTCAGTGTCGATAGCAATTTTGGCGGTTGTGCTGTCAATTTTGGTAACAGGCGCGGCAAGTTTAATTCCGGTACGAATCGCGGTAAACGTCGACCCGGCTATAGTTCTGCGCGGCGAATGATTTTGACGAGGTGAAAAAAATTTAATGGCATTACTCGAATTAAAAGATGTTTCAATGGTTTACAACGGCAAGGTCAAGGCGCTTGACAAAATAAATTTAAGCGTTGAAAAAGGCGATTGGCTGGCGATAATGGGACCTTCCGGCAGTGGCAAAACTACGCTGATGAATATAATCGGCTGTATGGATCACGCTACCGGCGGCGAAATTATTTTGGACGGCATTTCATTGGCTGATGTCGATAAACAAAAGTTGACAGAAATTCGACGTGAAAAAATCGGTATGGTTTTTCAGCAATTTCACCTTGTGCCGTACCTTACCGCAATGGAAAATGTCATGGTCGCGCAGTACTACCACAGCATTCCCGACACGGACGAGGCAAAGGCGGCGCTTAAACGCGTTGGGCTTGAAGATCGTGCGGGACATTTGCCGAGTCAACTTTCCGGCGGCGAACAGCAAAGAGTTTGCATTGCAAGGGCGCTGATAAATTATCCCGTGCTGATTTTGGCGGACGAACCTACGGGAAATTTGGACGAGACGAATCAAAATTTGGTTATGAAAATTTTTCACGAACTGCACGAGGAAGGTCATACCATTATCACCGTGACGCATTCGGCGGAAGTCGGCAAAGAGGCGGAACGTTGCGTCATTATTGAGCACGGAAAAATTAAAAAGGTTTATGAAAATCACCATGAAAATTTGGAAGGTTACTTTGTGCCATGAAGAAAAAATTTTTAATCATACCGCTGATTATTGCCGCGCAGATTTTGTCGGGTTGCGGCGAAGATAAAAAAGTTGTACCGCCGCCTGTTAAAAAGTTTGACTTAACCGGTGCAAAGGACGGTACGTACACGGCGGAAAGTTCGCGCGACGAGAAATTAGGTTACAGCAAGTTGACGCTGACGATTAACGGCGGCAAAATTACCGACGCGAAATTTACCGGCGTTGACTTGCTCGGCAATGAGAAGAATGAAAGTTACGGTTCCCTGCTGAGTGAAGGCGATTACAAAAAGGCGCAGGTTGCGGTTAAAGGTATAAGAAGTTATCCCAAGCAGTTGATTGAGACGCAGGATTTAAAAAAGGTCGACGCAATTTCCGGCGCAAGCATTTCTTACGGGCAATTTGTTGAAACGGTTGAAAGAGCCGTAGACGAGGCTAAGAAGTGAAAAAATTTTTTTCGGCGTTGTTAATTTTGGCGACGCTTTTTATTTTTGGCTGTCAAGACTCCGCGCCGGTAACTTATGAGCGCAGTGAAAAGGTTATGGGGACGCTTGTCACGTTGAAAGCTACGGGACAAGACGCGCAGGGGACAGTTGATGAGAGCTTTGCGAAAATTTTTGAGTTTGTCGAAAATGTTAAAGTTGACGTGAAAAATTTGAATGACGGCGCGGGTAACGGCGAATTTGTTAAAATCAGTCCCGCAGTTTTTGAAGTGCTTAAAATTTCGCAGGAGTATGCAGAAAAAACGAACGGCGCCTTTGACGTGACGATAGGCGCGGCGGTTGATTTATGGAAAGTTGCAAAGAAAAATAAAATCCTGCCGACGCCTGAAGAGATTGACGCCGTGAAAAATCTTGTCGGCTACAAGCATTTACACCTTGACGAAAAAAATGGCAGTGCGTACCTTGATACTGCCGGTGTTAAGATAAATTTGGGCGGCGTAGGCAAAGGTTACGGCGTCGACATTGCGCGAAAAATTTTTATTCAGCACAAAATTTCTGACGGCTTAATTGACTTCGGTACAAGCACGATTTACGCTTTCGGCAAAAAAAATATCGGCGTAAAAAATCCGCGCGGTGACGGTTTGGCGGAGGTTTTGGAAGTTGAAAACGCCGCGATATCGACTTCCGGCGATTATGAAAATTTTTTTGAAATTGACGGCAAGCGCTATCATCATATAATTAACCCCGTGACTTGTATGCCGGCTGAAAATTCCGCAGGCTCAAGTACCGTCATAATTCCGAGTGACGTTGAAAATTGCGGGACGGTTGCCGATATTTTAAGCACGGCGAATTTCATTCAGAATAAGTGAAAATAAATTGACGCTACAGGAATTTGAAATTGTCATGGCGCTGAAAAAATATTTTTTAACATAAAAACGCGGCTTGAAAAAAGCGTCGCGCTGTGTTAATATACAAATGCTGATTGAAATAAAAGATACTTGGCGTAATGATTAAACAAAAAAAGCCCCGAGCGGAATGGTACACTGCTTGGGGCTTTGCCGCAAACTGAACGGTACGATTTCAGTATCGGCTAAAGTGTGTGCGGCTGCCGCCTACTTGAAAAATTTTTTGTAGATGATGTTGCCGATAATGGACGACACAACACCAACGCCGATGGAAATAATGATACTCAACATACTGTCACCCCCCTTCAACCAAAGTCTGTTGCACGGGGCGACAGCCAAGTGCAATTATAGCACGAAAAAATATTTGTGAAAATAAAAACGCGGCTTGAAAAAGGCGTTGCGCTGTGGTATGATAAACAAACCTTAATAAGGAACAAATGCGCTTAACATGCTTAACACCAAAACTAAAATCTCCCTTGCAGTTTTCCGACAACTACTTGGGAGATTTTAGTTTAGTCCGTCTAGAATTGTCTACCGGACGTGCAGTTGGTTAAGTTCTGCCGTTAGAAAAGTTTTTTGCTGATGTAATTGGCGACGACTCCTGCGAGTACACCAATTCCAAAAGCTACCAGAGTACTCATCATAATATTCACCTCCTTTCGTCGAAATTTACCGACGTAAAGGAACGGCATTGATGCGATTATAGCATAAAAAAATATTTCTTGAAAAAAATATTTTGGTGTGGTAAAATTCATTTTGTTTAAATATGAAACCAACAACTGAGCATATTGAACACCAAACTAAAATTTCCTTTGCAGTTTTGCCGATAAACTACTTGGGAGATTTTAGTTTTGTCCGACTAGAAAATAAATCTAACGGACGCGCAGATTGTTAAGTTCTGCCGTTAAAAAAGTTTTTTGCTGATGTAATTGGCGACAATACCAGAAAAAATTTTTTCTTGAAAAAAATATTTTGATGTGGTAAAATTTCACCATCTAAAAAGATAACGAAATACACTGATCACAGTTATCACCAAACTAAAATCTCCCTTGCAGTTTTTTCCGGAAACTACTTGGGAGATTTTAGTTTTGTCCGCTAAAAAATTTTAACGAACGAGCAGAAGTTTAAAATCTGCCGCTAAAAGAAACGCTTGCTGATGTAGTTGGCAACAACTCCAGAGAGTACGCCAATTCCAAAAGCGACCAGAACACTGATCACAAAAATCACCTCCTTTCGTCGAAAATTTACCGACGTAAAGGAACGGCATTGACGCGATTATAGCAGAAAATTTTTTAGTTGAACAGTTAGCGAAATTGATAAAAAATCTTTATGTTTCGCTACATAGAGATTAATTTAGATTTTCAATCGCTTATCTTTACGCCGATAAAAAAAAACGCTATAATGTAAGAAAATTTCTACAAGCTACAAGCTAAAGGAGGCGTGCGTTATGCGGCAGGTCGGAATTTTTGGGAAGAGAAAAAGCGGTAAATCGGCGCTGATGTACGCTTTAACCCACCATAAAATTATGAATGAGACAAAGTATCGCGCATTGGAAATTAGCGGCGTCGGGAAAATTATGTTGGTCGATACAGTTGGCGTAGACGCCGAGCCCGCATTTGCTGAAAAATCTGCTGAAAGTGTTGAAGTGGCGTTGATGCTTATTTCAAATGATTCTTTCGAGTTGGAATTAAGCTGGCTTAGTAAGTTGAAAAAAAGCGGCGCGGCAATTATCATTGTCATAACGCAGGTTGACAAGTTAGATGATGGCGGAAAATCTTTAGCAGCTGCCGTCAAAGAAGTTTCTGGACTTGATACCGTCTGCGTAAGTACGAAAACTAACACGGGCATTGAAGAACTTAGCAATAAAATTATTTCGTTGTTATCTGCAGAGAGGATGTGACATTTGGTGAAGAAAAATTTTATTGTGACGGCAATAATTGGCGCAATTATTTTTCTTATCAGCAACATTACCTACGCGGCGGAGGATGCGACTTCCAAAAATGATAATTGGTACTGGCTTTCCGCTGACGATAAGTACAGCAAATTTTTTGATCCCAAATCGGTTAAAGTTGTGAAAAAAGCTAAGACGGAAGACGGCAAGGAAGTTCCAACCGAAATTGAAGCGTGGACCAAAACTGAATATTCCCCTGAAGGTGCGGAAAGTACCATTAACGAATACAAAATTTCTAACGCCTTGCCCGATTCAAGCGTATTGAAATATAGTCTTGCTCTGCTGAAAATTAATCCGCAAAACCGTACTGTACAATATGCGCGTGAAGATTTTTATAACGCTGAAGGTACAGTCATTTGGTCGACTTCTGACGGTCGAGTCAAAGAAATAAATTCTAAGGCGTTCGACGAAGATTTTTACGCGGCGATTGTCGACGAAGTTTTCAGACACGGCGAAGTTGACCGCAAAAACGCTAAAGATCGCTGGATTGATTTATGGACTTATACTGACGATAAAGGCAACACGACGAAAGTTATTGCAGATACTACGACAATGCAACTTAAAGGTACAAACTTAGTTGTCTGGGAATGGCAGGAAAAGAAAAATTCCGCAGGACAAGTCATTGAAATTCGTTTCATGAAAAAAGCGGTCAATCTCCCGCAAGGTACGGAAAGAATTACCGCTGGTTCAATGTGGACTGCCACTGATAAGTGGACAGATTTAGATGATGAATACGACGGCGCGTACAGGTCAATCAAGGATGACGATCCCGCCTACAAAGGGCTTGTACGTCTTCGCGCTTTCGCCAAAGGCTATTCAACTTGGGTGACGCGCTATTCAATCACTGGTACGGCAACTACACCGTCAACGCCAGCGCCAACGCCTAATGATAAAGATGATCCGCCTGCACCTGTTGAAGTTGCACCTACCGCTAATGGTCAAGACAAAACTAGAGATTAACTTTAAAAATAATTTGTAGTTTCCCTCCGCACTGGAGGGATTTTTTATTTTTTCAAGAATATCAACAATTTCATGTCATTCAATACGTTATGGACAAACCGTAAATTTTTTTTACATCATCAGTATATGAGCCGTCGTCATTGTGAATAACAAGCGGCGGCAATATTTTTAAACTTCCAGCGTTGCCGCCAACGGTAGCCTCAAGCATTATCAAGTTGGCGTCACGATTTTTTTTTGGATAAATCATCTGCAGACGTTTCATTTCAAATTGATGGCGGTGTAGTGCGTCGACAATTTCAGTAAGCCGCGCTGCCGAATGAATCATACAAAAACTGCCGTGAAATTTCAGCGCGAATCTAGCCGCCGTCACAACATCTTCAAGCGTTGCTGTAAATTCGTGTCGCGCATTGGCAACACCGACAAATTTATTTGCTTCGCCAGCTTTCACGGGATAATACGGCGGATTGGCTACGACTAAATCAAAACTTTCTGCGCAAAAAAAATCGCGGATTCGGCGGTAATCGCCCTCCACGACAGAAATTTTTTCCGATAAATTATTCAGTTGTACATTTCGCCGCGCAATTTCCGCCATTTCGCCGTTTAGTTCAATCGCGCAGATTTTTTCAACTTCATCAGCTATCAAAAGCGGTATAACGCCTGTACCAGTTCCCAAGTCTAAAACTTTTAAACGCCGCTTGAAAATTGGGAAGTGCGCGATTAAAACGGAATCCATTGCGAAACAAAATTCTTTGTCGCGTTGAATAATTTTTCGCCCCGACTTCATCAAGTCATCAATTCGTTCACCTTGACGCAAAATTTTTAGCTCCTCTAACCTCTAAAATTTCCACGAGGACGGCGCGGTTTACGCGGACGATTTATCCAAGGGCGTTTATCTTCGTCAACCTGTTCAGTTTTTTCAGCCGCTGAAAAATTATTATCGCGATTGAAATTTTTCCGTCCAAAATTTTTAGCATGCGCAGGCTTACTGTCAGCAAATTTATTTTCAACAGAATTTTTTTCAGCAGAATTATTTTCATCGGGCGCATCTATACTGATTGGTTCAACGTTAAATTCATCGTCATTCAAAGTTTGCGGTTCGTCGTCAGGGAATTTTACATTGACTTCGCCGTCAGCTGGCATAATATCTTCCCAATTTACCGTAACAGTTTTTTTCGTATCCAGCAGGACGGTAGCAACTTTTTTCAAGGCATTCACTGCGATAACACGTCCGCCGCCTTCGTCCAAAATTACGCGGTCATTTACAGTTGGTTCAAACATTGGATGATTTTTCATATAGCATTCGTGGTAATATTCGCTTTCAAACTTCAAGCAACATAGCAGACGCCCACAAATGCCAGAAATTTTTGTAGGATTGAGCGATAAATTTTGTTCCTTCGCCATACGAATTGAAACCTGCGCGAAGTCTCCTAAAAATGATGAACAACAAAGTTTTCGTCCACAACAACCGACGCCACCTAGTGCTTTAGCCTCTTCACGAACGCCGACTTGCCGCAGTTCAATTCGCGTCCTGAAAATGTATGCTAAATCACGTACCAAGTAGCGAAAATCAACGCGCCCGTCCGACGTGAAATAAAAAATAATTTTATTTATGTCGAAGGTATAGCGTACGCCGATTAAATTCATTGGCAAGTTATGTTCAGCAATTTTTTCCTCACAAATTAAAAGTGCTTCTTGTTCGCGCTGATGATTATCTGCAACACGCGCTAAATCTGCCTTTGTAGCCTTACGGTGAATACGTCGTATCGTAGGCGTGAAACCTGCGGGATTTTCAGCTTGTGGCAGTTCGCGTACACCAATCACAACGTCGCCGCATTCTAGACCGCGTGACGTTTCAACAATCACTGAATCGCCCGCCTGTATATCGTCGTCACCAGGATCGAACAGATGAATTTTTCCAGCTTTTTTAAATCTTACTCCTATTATCTTTTGCAATTAAAATCTTCCCATAAATTTATTTTTCAAAAAATTTTTCTGTCTTAAAACGTACAGCAGAAAAATTAAGTTTAAAAAGTTTAGCACAAATTTTATTTGTTGTCCACAAAATTTAACCTTAGGCATTGCCTTTGAATTTAAAAAGGGCTAAAATATTTTCAGAATATTTTATGCGGAGGCGACGTATGAACAAAGAAAAAATTTTTGAAATGATAAAGCCTTGTTTAGTGGACAATCAGCTAACGTGGGATGAGTTAGACACAATTTTTTATATGCTATCGGAAAAAGAAAAATATTTGACAGCAGACCTTTTAATTGACGAGCTAAAACGACGCAGAAAGATTTTCAGTTCGTCGATTATGTTTTGGCGGCTGTTACACCGCATCTTGAAAATCTGCAGTTGACTTATGATGAGTTCGACAAAATTTTTGAACATCTTGAAAGGCGCGATCAATATAAAGTTACAGCTATTCTTGCCG
>JAFTEG010000199.1 GCA_017453765.1 Selenomonadaceae bacterium | reverse complement strand
ATGAATCGGTGCCAATGCCGTGCCGTATTTTGATGTTGCCAGCTGACCGGCGTTGCAATGCGTTAAAATTCCGTCGCCGTCTTTAATTAGCGTCAAACCGTTCTCGCCAATCTGTTTACACATCCAGATATCCTCGGATTTAATTTCGCGGCATTCTTTAAGCAACAACGCTTTAATCTCCGGAATAGGCTTGTTCCTGTTGTCAACGGCTGTTTGCTCCATTCGATTAAGTGCCCAGGAAAGATTGACTGCCGTGGGGCGAGAAGAATTCAAATACACTTTAGCTTTGTGTAAGGAGTCGTAGAAAGTCTCCCAGTCGTCAGCATCAATACGCTTTGCCGCAAGATACAGCGCAAACGCCGCAAATACACCGATAGCCGGAGCACCGCGCACTTGCAAAAGATAGATAGCTTGCCAAAATTCCTTCAGCTCCTTAAGATGAAGAAAGTTTACTTCGTTTGGCAATTTCGTCTGGTCGAGAATGACGACGGCATCTGCTCGTTCGTCCAAGTCAACGGTTTCATAAGATAAAAGATTTTTCTTCTCCATATGTTTACCTCCATAGTTAGAGCCTCAAATTAATTTTAAGGTGCTCAAAATTTTCAGTCAACATGCAAAAATTTCTTCGGCATATGTCGAAGAAATCTTTGCAATAAACGTTTCTGTATTATAAAATAAAAATACAAGTAAGCATTATTCGGAGGCTGGGAAATTATTATGAGAAAATATTTCATCGCCGGAATAGCAATAATTCTGGCACTTAGTGTCGGAACGATTTACTATGGTGCATCTTTGAATCAACGCGGCGAATCCCATATCATGCAACGCCTTGAAGAAAATCAATTAGAAGTTCCAGGCGCGAAGGCAGTTGTGCGAGAGATTCGCTCTAAGATTAAACTACCCGCCGTAACTCTTCATACGGGCGCAATGATTGATGTTGTTGCGCTAATTGACGGGAGAATCGTTTCCAGCCTTGTATCTAAAAACGGTCTCGTTCGTAAAGGCGACGTGATCTTTATAATCGAAAATGAAAAAATCTCTCTTCAATTAAAAGAGGCTGAAGCAGATATTTTGAAAGCGCGTTCGGAACTTAAGCGGACGGAAAATAATTACAATCGCCATTTGCAGTTGCGCGAGATGGATGCAGTTTCGGCGGCGAAATTCGATGAGGCAGAAGCGGCTTATGTTGCTGCTCAAGCCAACATGGAGGCTGCCGAATCAAAGCGTGATCAGCTCATCATACAGGATTCGCGCCAATCCGTTACCGCGCCCATTGACGGGAGAATAATTGTAATTTATCGGCAACAGGGAGCTTACGTCAGCGAAGGCACATCATTGGCGATGGTTGGCGATTTTTCTTCGTTATATTTCGTCGTGCCGATGGAAGATGAAAATGCGCGTCACTTGAGCATTGGACAAGAAGTAGACCTTACATTTGGCAAACGAGCATTCCAAAAAGCTTATAACACGGAATACGAAGCGGGTAACCTCGGCAGCGAGCAAACGTTCTTAGCGACTGTGCAAGACATTACGCCGCCTTTAACGGAACATGCTAACATGCGCAATGTTTTTTGGCAGGTGGTCAACACTTCCGGATTATTGGAGCCGCAAACATATGGTGCCACCAGTTTTCAATTTCGCCAAGGTCACAGATGTTTAGCGGTGCCGATAATAGCTTTAACGGATAGCAAAGACTCGGTATTTGTGGTGCAAAGCGACGGGATTATAAAAAGTCGCGCCGTCAAAACCGGTTCGGACGACGGCGAATGGATTGAGATAATTTCCGGTCTTGCCTCCGGAGATATTGTCATAACGGGCGGCAAGGAAGTCTTGACTGACGGAATGTCCGTTTCCGTAACTTTGGATTCCGAGACACCTGCTGAAGATTCAATCAACAAATAGGAGGGCTTAAGTATATGGACAACAACAAACTTTTTAGCCGCGAAGCCCTCGACAAATTACGCTCGCCGGAAAAACTTGATACGATGATTCGCGTGACAAACGCAAGCGATTGGATGGGGCTTGTCGCAGTATGCATACTTTTTTTCGCTATTGTGCTTTGGTCGTTCTTAGGGTCCTTTACAGAAAAAACTGACGGCTACGGTCTCATATTGGATTCTGCGGGCGTGGCGAGAATTTCACATACGGTTTCGGGAAAGATAACTGACATTTACGTTAAGACGGGCGACGTGGTGCACGTAGATGACGTAATTGCTCACATGGAGCAACCGGAACAAGCAGCTGATACACTCATGGCGCAACAAGGCACAGACATAGCTACAAACAAATTTGATATTCAAGGTCGCGTTTTTCAATATGATGCCAAACGTTATCAACAGGCGGCAAGAGAAGACATTTACTCAAACTATAACGGCATTGTTGATGAAGTCATGGTTGAAGTTGGTAGCATTGTTGCCGCCGGAAGTCCCATTTGCACCGTGCGCATTACTCAAAATCGCAAAGAGTTGAGAGGCGTGCTCTACATTCCCGTAGACAAAGGCAAGCGCGTTAAACCTGGCATGACAATTCAGCTTGCGCCAAACGGCGTCGACACTTCGCAAACGGGCAGTCTTATTGGAATTGTCCGCAACGTTTCGCAATACCCAATTTCGTCGGAGAGAATAATAAAAAGCGTTGGCAACACAGACCTTGCGCAATTCATTCTAAAAAATAATGGCGGTGCGGCTATGGAGGTATGGTTTGATCTCGTGAAGGACCAAGATTCCGAAAGCGGCTCTCTGTGGACATCGCTCGTCGGCAAACATAATCCGAT
>JAFTEG010000198.1 GCA_017453765.1 Selenomonadaceae bacterium | reverse complement strand
GATCCAGCAACTATCGATCCAGCAACTATCGATCTATCCACTATCGATCCAGCAACTATCGATCCAGCAACTATCGATCTATCCACTATCGATCCAGCAACTATCGATCCAGCAACTATCGATCCAGCCACTATCGATCCATCGATCTAATAGTAATTCTGCCTGTTTCAATTTTATCCGTGCCGACTTTTTTCAGATACTCTTCCAAAATTTCTTCGCCGGTACCGTACTTGCCGATAATCTTAATGTCTTTAAAGCAGTTGTAATTGTTGCCGCCTTCAAACAAAAAATCAAATGCCGCTATCGTATAAATTTTGTTGTCGTCAAGCGGCTGACCGTTAATCAAAATTTCGCCGACTACGCGATTTTCAGCAGGCAGTGAAGGATCGAATGTAAATTTAATGCCGCTGACTTGCAGAAAGACGCCGACTGTTTCAGGATAGGCGGATACAGAATGGTTAAGCATTTCACGAATCGCGGAGCCTTTAATTTCAGCAACTTGAAGTTGGTTGCCAAAAGGGAAAATTGCAATCATATTGCCCTTTGTGACTTTGCCGACAGGAATATCACCCCTTATGCCGCCTGCATTAACTACGCCGATATCGGACTTTCCGAACCAACGGAAGGCGTCAGCTATAAAGTCTCCCAATTCCATTTCTTGTGTACGAACTAAATCACGTTCACCGGACAAAAACTTTGAACTCTCGCCTATAACTTCATCAAAAAATTTCTTATTGCGCTGATTCATTTCATCAATGGCTTTTAAAACTGCCTTGTCTTCTGCGCGGGCAATTTCTTTGATAGAGTTCTTGTTAATCAATTCAGCGCGTTTATCCACGACTTTATGGCGCTCAACGTCAATGGTGACTTTGCCCAAATTATAAGCGTAAGCGCCGGTTTGCACGATAAGCGTTTTTCCAATCGTCAAGCCGTTTTGTAAAAGCGTGTGGCTGTGACCGTCAACAATCACGTCAATGCCTTCAACTTCTTTTGCAATTCGCGAACTTGGAAATTCGGCGTCCTCTTCAAGTCCCAAATGCGTAACGGCAATTACAACGTCGCACTTGGAGCGCAACTCTTTCACCATTTTTTTCGCAGTGTCAACGGGATTTAAAAAGTTCACATCAGCTACAAGTGAAGGTCGCGTCTTGTACGCAGTTTCAGGCGTCGCCAAACCGAATACGCCGACTTTTAAATTATTCGGCAACGTGTAAATGTTGTACGGCTTTAAAAGCGGCTTGTTATTTTTTTTGTAAACAACGTTGGCGTCGAGTATGTCGAACTTCGCATTTTTTGAAAAACCTATTATAGCGTCAATGCCATAATCAAAATCTTGGTTGCCGAGCGTTATGGCGTCCGGCGATTGTGATATATTGAGAATATCCAACATATTTTTGCCGTTGCTTACGTTTATCACCGGCATACCGTGAAAAATATCCCCTGCGTCAAGCCAAAGTGAATTGGGATTTTGCGTCTTTAAATTTTTTATCGCAGAGATCATCCACGCAATACCGGTAGTTTCGCCGCGCTCATCTGTATCCAAAATTCTTCCATGAAAGTCATTGGTATGCCAAATGACAAGTTCCGTTGCCTCGACCGTCGCAGTAAATAAAAATATCGACGCAATTAAAACGGCGCCGATTAAATTTTTTAACGCTGACATAAATTTATCACGCCCTTTACTACAAAAAAATTTCTGCAAATTATAGCCTGCGTCACCAAATTTGTAAATGCGCGGTCTGTATGCTATAATTTTTCCACTTTAATTGAAGGGGCGGGAAAAATTTTGAATGCATTGAACGGTTTGATACTATGTCAAAATATTTTTGACGAGAATTTTTTAATTGAACTCAACTTTTCTACCAATGACAACGAGTCCGCAAAAGTTATGGCGTCACGTCTTGCAACGCTGATTGAAATTGCCGAGCGCACAGGTTTAAGCGGTGACATTTACCGCAGTTACATTATTTACAAATTGGCGCACGAGCCGAATTTAATTTCAAACACGATTGAACGCACCGGCGGCAATATCGGAAAAAGTCTGCTTGACGCATTCAAGCATGACATAGAAATTTTGTTTACCGGCGTCAAATACTTTGATTCGTACTATGACTTTATAAAAAATTATACGCCGACCGTTGAAAATAAATCTGAATCCTTCGTGGAGCTGAAAAGTAAAATTGATAATCTGCGCGAAGATGATTTTAACGGCATTGCGAACGCTTTCATTGAGCATTACAAAAAATATGGGTGTGGCGACATTGCGGACTATCGCGCCTTCCGATTCGACGAGGTGACGAAAAATCTTGTCGGCATAAAACATTTTGAAAAGATACGCCTTGATGACTTAATCGGCTACGCGCATCAGAAAGAGTTGTTGACGCAGAATACAAACGCCTTCATTGAGCATAAACCTGCAAACAACGTCCTGCTTGTCGGCGCACGCGGTACCGGTAAATCTTCAAGCGTCAAGGCGGTGGTCAATGAAAATTATTCGCGCGGTCTTCGTCTTGTCCAACTTACAAAGCCGCAGTTAAAATTTTTGCCGGAGCTTATGGAGACGCTTAGAAATTTTGCAAGCAAGCGGTTCATAATTTTTTTGGACGATTTATCTTTTGAAGAGTCAGAGGCGGAGTATAAATATTTGAAGTCGTCGATTGAAGGCGGCGTCGAGTCACTGCCGCAAAATGTTTTGATTTACGCGACAAGTAACAGGCGGCATTTGATTCGTGAAACGTGGCGCGACAGGGCGGAAGGGCATGACGAACTTTACCGCGATGACAGCGTTAATGAAACGATTTCACTTTCGGACAGATTCGGCTTAATCGTGCAGTACTACCCGCCTTCGCAAAATGAATATCTTGAAATTATACGTCACATGCTGAAAAAGAGCGGCATTGAGTTGGACGCTGAAACTTTGAGAATTGAGGGCTTGCGCTGGGAGATGTCACATTCCGGCAGAAACGGACGTACCGCGCAGCAGTTTGTAAAAAATTATTTGGGTAGTAAGTAGTTAGGAGTTAAGAGTTAAGAGTTAGAAGTTAAGAGTTAAGAGTAAAAATAACCTACTCCTCACTCCTCACTCCTCACTATTCACTCCTTACTCCTTACTCTTCCCTCTTCCCTAAGAAAGGCTTAATGTTGGAAGTAATAAAAAAATTTACGCGGGTATCATACAAACGCCCCGTCGTAGCGTTGGGAATGTTTGACGGCGTACACGTGGGACATGCCAGCATAATTCGCCGTGCTGTCGAAATTGCACGCGACATTGACGGCACGGCAATGGTGCTGACTTTTTCAAACCACCCCTTAAGCGTCATTGCGCCGGAAAATGCGCCGCTTGCAGTGGGAAATAAAATTTTGCGCCGTGAAATTTTTGATTCACTCGGCGTGCAGGTGCTGTTTGAAATTCCATTTACAAAAGAGTTCAGCCGCAAGACGCCGGAAGAATTTTTGGAAATGCTAAGTGACAGAATTGCGCCTGCTTACGTCGTCACGGGACCGAATTATACTTTCGGACGATTCGGCAGAGGTAACGGACGAATGCTGATTCGTGAAGGCGAAAATTACGGCTTTAAGGCGGAAGTTTGTCCCGCCGTCACGCTCGGCAAAAAAATTGTCAGCAGCACTAAAATACGCGCCTTAATCGCGGAAGGCGATCTTAGCGCGGCGAATGAATTATTGGGACACGAATTTACTTACACTTCGCAAGTCGTTCACGGTGACAGGCGCGGCAGGAAGTTAGGTTTTCCCACTGCCAATCTTGAAATTGATGACAAACATTCAATGTTGCCGAACGGTGCTTACCTTGTCCGCGTTAAAGTCGGCGATGAAATTTTTAACGGCATTGCGAACGTCGGCGACAATCCCACGTTTAAAGTTGCGAAACGGCGGCTGGAAGTTTTCATAGATAATTTTTCGCGTGACATTTACGGCGAAAATATTTCTGTCATTTTCATTGAAAAAATTCGTGACGAAAAAATTTTTGATTCGGTTGAGGATTTAAAAGCTCAACTTCGCGCAGATTTAGACTTTCTTAAATCCAAACTCTAAACTCTAACCGCTACCCGCTAACGGCTAAAATCTACGAGCTACCTTTTAATATCGACATACAGCGCCTTGACTACAATGTTAATTGATTGAACAATCATACCGGTTGTGTATTCGACTGCCTCACGAATTTTATTTTGCGTCTGCTCCACAAGCGTCGGAATGTGACTGCCGTAATTCAAAACCACTTCGCAGGTAATTTGCAAGCCGCGATTTTCCTCACCTTTGTACAGATGCCCCACCGTGACTTTTTTCACGTTCTCAATATTTTCAACGTCTTTCAAAACTTTTTCGACGACGGCAAGTATAACTCTGTCATCAATGATAAGTTTGCCGTAGTAGCTGAAAACCGGACGCACGATAGATTTTTCGCCGAGCTTACGGCGCCGCACTCTCGACCGTTTGAAAATGGACTGCAGGGGATCTACAAGGTAGCCGGAAAAATGCGGCTTAAGTTCAATCGTCGGCACGGGAATTATATGCTTGCCCTCTTTCATTCGATGAAAGCGCGCCAAATCCATTTCTGCGCGTGAGGCAATGTCTTCAATGCGTACAATCAGCTGAATTGAAGGCAGTTTTAAAGTCTGCGCGATTTTATGAACCATATTTTCAGAAGTGCCGATAATTAAAATTCGGTGCGGCTGTATCCTTTGAATAGCCTCGCGAACTTCGTCGGCATGACCCGGCAACACGAAAATCGCGCGCTTAACCGCCATAATTTTATTTTTTTCTGTCTTGGCAGATTCGCCGGCGATAATGTGACCGTCCTTAATTAAAATTCCGTCGTCAATAATTGCGTCCGCGTTATGTTCCTGCGCCACCTGCAATGCGCGGTGACTTTTGCCTGTTCCGCTTGGTCCTACCAGTGCCACTACTTCCATAGAAATTTCCCCAATATTGAATTTTCCGATAATTATAAACTAACAAGTTGCCTTTGTCCAATTTTTTTTCAACCGCTGAAAATACCTGCCTAAACCGTTTTTGAGTTATGCCGCGCGTAACGCTGTAATTGACAAAAAAAAATGCCTTTGATATACTTTTCAGCGTAGCAGAGACAATCGCGGTGATTAGGTTATGCCGAATCAACGAGGAAAGTCCGGACTCCACAGAGCGGCGTGCCGGGT
>JAFTEG010000197.1 GCA_017453765.1 Selenomonadaceae bacterium | reverse complement strand
CGTGCCTGCGGGACATTCATAAACGCCGCATTCAGCTGAAATATTTGGACGTCATAACCTAAATTTTCAAACCCGTGCAAAATCTGATTGACATAGCCTTTCGCGTTGCCTTGTATCAAACCTTTAACATTTTCGGCAATTACGATTTTAGGACGCAGTTTTTTAACGGTCTCCAAAAACACAAAAAATAAATCGTCAAGCGTCTGCAACTTTTGACCTTCACGAAATTTTTTCTCAACGCCCCAATGTTTCTCACGCTTGCCACTGGTTGAAAACGGCGTGCAAGGCGGCGAACCGTCCAATATATCAAGCTCGTAAAGCTCCGCCGGAAGATTATCAAGCGCGTTAAATTCTCTTAAATCCATACAATAATTATATTTCGGCTGAAGATTTCTGACATAAGCGGCATTTGCCGACTTGTCAATTTCAACGTTGCCGATAACTTCAAATCCTGCGCGTTTATAGCCGAGTGACGAACCTCCGCCGCACGAAAAACAACTAAATACCTTTTTCCCGTTCGTCGTTGTCGGCAGGTCGTTTAAGCTCCACTTCCAATGATACATTCTTGTCACCGTTAAATTTAAAGCCACAACGCGGGCAGGTATGAGCAAATTTATCATCTGCAAATTGCCGCGTGTCTATTTCCTTGCACTTGTTTAATTGTTGTACTTTCGACATTCTGTCACCTACTAAAAAAGCACTTGCATTTTATCTGCAAGCGCCTTCGATATTCTGTCATTTGCAATGTCGCAAAATTTTTTCTCCGTATCAAAACCGATAAAGTGTCTGCCGGTATTTACACAAGCCACCGCCGTACTTCCACTGCCTATTGTAGCGTCAAGTACCAATTCGCCTTCGTTCGTGTACGTCCGAATCAGATATTCCAAAAGATCAACGGGTTTTTGTGAAGGATTAAATTTTGCATTCCTGCAAACCGCGTTAAACTCCAAAACGTCTGCAGGATAGCCCTCTTTTGTCGACGTGTAAATTTCTTTTTGTGAAGGTCGCCTGCCGTATGCACTGCCGAATTTATTCAGCGCATTAAAGCGCGTATTCCCTTGACACTTAACCCCCCCCTTAGCTGACTTGATATCCCTACCAACCTGCCGTGCGAAGTTTTCTTTTGTGTAGGCTCTATGTCGCGAACGCCCTGCGGAAAATATTTCATTCGCGTTTTAGGTGAAAGTGATTCGTGATTAATTACGCCGCCGGAAAAAATCAAAATTTCTTCGTGCTTGTGCATTGGACAATTTTTAGCGTGTACAAAACACGTCGGTGAATTTTTTACCCAAATCCATTTGTACTTGTACCATTGCCAATTTGACTGAGCCAATTCAAAAACAAATTTGCCGCTTGCGAACATTGCCGCGCTTGATTGCGGTTTTAAGATTCGGCGTACTTCTTGCCAAAATTTTTGTAAGTCTATTCGTTTATCCCAACCGACTTCAATCAAACCGTAAGGAAGGTCGGTGCAAACAAAATCTATTGTGCCGTCGTCGATTTTTTTCATACCCTCTAGGCAGTCTTCATTGTAGATCTTGTCGATTTCCAGCATCGTGATTCTCCTCTTTCGGCTTTTCTTCTTCAACCTGCGGCGGTAACATTGGATTTTCCGGTATATTTGGCAATAGCTTATTTCTTAGCTCGTATTCATACGCCAAAACTTCAAGATTATCATTATAATCAGTGCCGCATAATTCCGCCGCCTCTTGCTCGTGCGTCGTAAGTCCAAGTGCAATTCGCATTTGTGCGCCCTGCAATTCTTTAGTCACGTCCAAAAGGTGACTGCCTTCCACATACCAACTTGCCGAAGTCCACAACGCCCTTTTCAACGGGTCATCAAAAAAGCCGTCTGCCTTGATTCGTCCAAGTGCAACGGCTTCCATTAAAAAGTTTTCATATATCGGCTGGCAAAAATCATTCACAAAGGCAAGACGCCTCTGTCGAAATTCGTCCTCCGCTTGCAGTAAAGCGGCTCGGCTGGCTGAATAGCTCGCTTGAAATTGCTTAATCAAAATCTCAAAAGGTATGTTAAGCGCCGCGCCGATTTGTTTCAAAAATGCGTTAATAAACGGGTCAAAGGTTGACTGAGCATTACTGCGGTCAATCGCCTTCACGTCGACGCCGCGCGGCAGTTTGGTTATCGTTCCTGCGCCGAGTTTATATTCGCGCATTACTTTTTCCATTTCCTCATCGGTCAAGCCGTCGTTGTCCGGCAAGACTTGATTCAGTTCAAATCCCGTTGACTGAAAATCCTCCGTGAAGAAAATTGAAAAAAATGACTTGATAACCGCCGAAGTTAATTCAGCGTCACCGTAGCGTGATATCTGCTTAAGTGATTCAATAACCGGCGCTAAAAGTGGCACGCCGCGAAATTGCTCCGTCCTGCTATCGTAGCAAATATGTAGCACGTTTCGCCGCCCCGTTTCCTCACCAAAAATTTTAACGCGTTGCCATTCAAGATTTTCATCAAGATTAACCGGCTCGTTCCAAATTTTATTGGATATCCAAACCGCGATAAATTGTCCCGTCTTGTCAACTTCAATGCCGTTAATGATTCGGTGACCG
>JAFTEG010000196.1 GCA_017453765.1 Selenomonadaceae bacterium | reverse complement strand
GTCCACATTCTATATTTCGGTAGTTTATACGTTATTTCCGCGATTAACCGTTACGGTAAAGTAAATGTTACGCACCGACGCTGGTTAATGCCGCTCGCTAATTTTAAATTTATCGCGTTGACTTTATTCAACACCGCCTAACAACTATTCACTACTAACTCTTCCCTATTTCGCATATTTGCGTGCTGTCTGATACATTATTTCGCCTATGGTTCCTGCGCTAACAGGTTGCCACTCAATTTCGCGGTCAATATAGCTGACATCGTTAATAACTTCTTTATTTTTATTGTACACAAGCATATCTGTCGGAGCCAAATAAATCTTGCCGCCGAACTCTCTGAAATGTACCGTTTCAATGCACATCGCCATCGAATCAAGACCGGCTATCTCTTTGCCGTTCTTACGATAGAAATCTACAATTTCGTTTTTGGTTTTTTCACTAAAAATTTCTACGAAGTTTGCACGGAAAATTAATTCGCCGCCTGAATTTTTTTCAATAACTACGTCCGTCGCGTCCATGTACCATGCATTGTCATCTGAATCCAGCCCAAGTTCGACAACATCTTCAGCCTCTTCTGCAAATGCCGTAGCCGAAAAAATTATGCAAAGTGCAAGTGTCAGCATTGAAAAAATTTTTCTCATAAAACCTACCTCCCGCCTAAATTAATACGTGATATCAACGCGCCGATTTAAATGTAAAGCTTAGCCGCATTATACAATGTTTCGGTTATTGTTCCTGCGGTAACAGGCTCCCACTCAGGCTCCGCGTCTTTAAAGCCGATACCTTTAATTAATTTTTTATTTTTATCAAAGAAAAACAAATCCGTGACGCAGAGATATTGAGTGCCGCCGGACTCTTTGAACTGAATCACTTGCATGCAATAATTTGTCAATGAATCAAGCGCGGCTAAATCTGCGCCGTTTGTGCGGTAAAAATTTATAACTTCCTTTCGCTCTTCGTCGCTCAAAACCGTAACAAAGTGCGCGCTGAAAATTAATTCGCCGCCTTCGCGTTTGAGTACCTTTATTCTTGACGTTTCTATAAAATATTTACTGCCGCCTTCGTCCGTTCCCACTTCGACAAAATTTGACTCTGCAAATGCCGTAGCCGTAAAAATTATGCAAAGTGCAAAAGTCAGCGCCGTGAAAATTTTGTACATAAAAAATCCCTCCCGCCGTAAATTAACACGCACCGGCTACCGGCTACTACCTACTATTAACTAACAACTAACAACTATTTCGCATATTTGCGCGCAGTTTGATACATTATTTCGCCTATAGTTTTGGCATCAACAGGTTGCCATTCAATCTCACTGTCCATATAGCCGAGCTCTTCAAGCACTTTTTTATTTTTATCATAGAAAATCATGTCCGTTGTGGATGAATAAATCTTGCCGCCGCTCTCTCTGAAATGTACTGTTTCAATGAAAAAAGCTGCCTTATCAAGATCGGGCAAATTTTCACCATGCGTACGATAAAAATTTATGAGCTCGGCTTTACCCGCGTCGCTCAAAACCGTAACAAAGTACGCGCGGAAAATTAATTCGCCGCCTGAATTTTTTTCAATAACTACATCCGATGAATCCAAGTACCATACATTGTCGCTGTCGTCCGTCGCCACTTTGACAACATCTTCCGCAAATGCCGTAGCCGTAAAAATTATGCAAAGTGCAAAAGTCAGCGCCGTGAAAATTTTTCGCATAAAAAATCCCTCCCGCCGTAAAATTAAACCTCAAATACTGTAAATTCAAACTTTCAATTTATTTTCGGAAAATTCAACGGGAAGGTTAAAAATCCTGCGCGAACTTAATTAAGGCAACAGCGTCACTTAAAGCAAGAGCGTCACCTAAGGCAAGAGAGTTACTTAAACCAACTGCGCGTCTTTTCTGCGGCAACGGTAGTAGGCGGCGTGTGACCGGAAAGTAAAACTGTATCGTCCGGCAGTGCAAAAATTTTTGTCTTGATATTTTTAAACAGCGCCTTTTCGTCGCCGCCGGGCAAATCCGTGCGACCGTAACTGCCTAAAAAAATTGAATCGCCTACAAAGGCAACGCCGTCTTTTTCAGCGTAGTAAATCGCGCCGTCCGCCGTATGTCCCGCCACCGAAATTAACTTTACCTTGAAGTCGGGATTAACACTTAAATCAATTTCCGCGCCGTCATCAAGGTACGTCACAGTGTCAAGCGTGATATTACTGCCGTAGTGCGAAGAAAAATTCCAATCGGCATTTTCAGCGTAAATTCTGCCGTCTTTGTGCATTACAACGTTAAGGTCAATTTTTGCGCGAATGGCATTAACCGCGCCGAGATGGTCAAAATGTCCGTGCGTCAGAAGGATTTTTTCAATGGTAAAATTTTTTTCGGCGATTATGTGCAGAAGTTTTTCAGGTTCCGCGCCGGGATCTATTAAAAAGCCGTGATTAGTTTTGTCGTCAATGTAAAAGTACGCGTTGACGTCGGCAAATCTTTCCTCCACTTCAACTTGAAGAATCATTTTATCGCCGCCTTTCAGTGTTAGCCGATAACTCCTAACTCATTAGTAAAGAGTGAGGAGTGAGGAGTGAGGAGTACTAATCTTAACTCCTAACTCTTAACTCTTAACTCCTAACTCTTCACTACTTAAAAATACAAAAACTTTGTCGAAGTAAGCGGCGGGATTAGTTCTTTTCGCGTCGGCATGTCCCGCGCCTGCTACGGTGAACTTTTCTTTTTTGGCAGTTGCCTTGTCAAAAAGTTTTATCATCATTTCATAAGGTACAAGCTTATCCGCGTCGCCGTGTATGAATAAAATCGGCACGGAAATTTTGTCGACAACTTTAATCGGCGCGGCGTCCGAAATTGCAACGCCTGTTTCAATTTTACTCACCACGTCAACTATCGGCATTACGGGATATTCCGGCAAGCCGAAAATTTTATCAAGCTGCGCGGTGAACATTTCATAAGCGCTCGTGTAGCCGCAATCTTCGACAACCGCCGCCAAGTGAGGAGGATTTAAAGCCGCCGCCATAATAGCCGTAGCCGCGCCCATTGAAACGCCGTGCAGAATGATTTTAGCCTGCGGGTCGGTCTCTACAATTTTTTCTGCCCAAAGCACAATGTCTTGACTTTCCAACGCACCCATTGTCAAGTAAACGCCTTCACTCTTGCCGCAACCGCGCAGGTCCGGCGTCACGACATTCCAGCCGCGCTTTAAATATTCTTCCGCGTAATCGTTTGCAAAAGTTTGGTCGCGTCCGTAGCCGTGAATCAAAATCGCCCATTCGTGACTTTCCCGCGCAGGTTTATAGTACGTCGCGTTCAGTTTAAAGCCGTCGGCAGAAGTTATCGTCCAACTTTCGGCAGGAAAATTCGGTGCAGGCGGCGCTTTTAAATTTGGGTCTGCGATATTTGCAGTGGCGGGCGGCGGCGCTTTCAGTGCGAATTTTACAAAGTAATCGCCGACAAAGTAGCTGACGCCTGTTAAAATTATCAGCAGTGCTGAAAGTGCGATTAAAACTTTTTTCAAAAAATTTCTCCCCTTAACAAAAAAACTCCCGTGCAAGGAGCTTGTTAATTTTCAGAAATGGTTTATGATTAGAAAAAACTTCTTTCAAAAAAAATGGTCGGGATGACAGGACTTGAACCTGCGACCTCATCGTCCCGAACGATGCGCGCTACCAAACTGTGCTACATCCCGATTAGTTAAACTAATTAATTGCAACGGCAAGTATAACACCAATATTTTCAAGTGTCAAGGGGAGCGGGGAATGTAGAATTAAGGATTAAGAATTAAGGATTAAGGATTAAGGATTAAGAATTAGGGATTAAGAATGTATATTTTAGAGTTTGTTGGTAAAACTAACTTTTTCTATGCAGTGCCAATCTGCATTTGCAAATGTTTTCTTTTGTTGTATAATTTCGCCTAACAACTTGACAAAATTAAAATGCCCTCAGAATTTGGAGGGTAAATTTTTTAAAGCTGGTGAATGAATTATGCTTGAAATAGAAAATTTAAGCGCGGGAGTCGATGGCAAAGAAATTTTGCACGGACTCAATCTGCGCGTTGCAAAAGGTGAAGTTCACGTGATATTGGGACCGAACGGCTCCGGCAAGTCAACGCTTATGAACGTGATTTTGGGACATCCCAAGTACGAAATTTACGGCGGCAGTTTGAAATTTGAAGGCGAGGATTTAACTAAGCTTAAAACTTTTGAACGAGCCAGACGCGGAATTTTTTTATCATTTCAAACGCCGGAAGAAATTCCAGGCATCACGGTAGAAAATATGTTGCGTACGGCTAAGCAGGCGATAACCGGCAAGGTTGTGAAAATTTTACAATTCCGCAAAAAATTGCACGAGACAATGGAGCAGTTGCAAATTGCAAAGGAATATGCAAGCCGCTACATGAACGTGGGATTCAGCGGCGGCGAAAAAAAGCGCAATGAAATTTTACAGCTTTTAATGCTTGAACCTAAGCTGGCACTTTTGGACGAGACAGACTCCGGTCTTGACGTTGACGCGGTGCAGATCGTTTCAAACGGCGTGGCGAAATTTCATAACGCGGAAAATTCCTGCGTCATAATCACTCACAACACGCAGATTTTGAAGAGTTTGTCGGTCGATAAAGCGCACGTACTTTTGCACGGACAAATTATAAAAAGCGGCGGCGCTGAACTTGTTGAAGAAATTGCCGCCAACGGTTATTCTCATTTAGCCGGTAGTTTGTAAAAATCATAACGGCTAATTTAACGAGGGAGTTTGATGAAGAAGAAAATATTTTTCGGCATACTTGTCACGGCGATTATAAGTTCGATCTTGACAGTCACGGCAATTTGTATGCTGTTTAACATTGACGCGAAAAGCGCCGTAAACTTAGGCAGGTTGCTATCGGCAATGCGATTCATTGAGGCGCAGTACGTTAATGACGTTGACAAAGATAAACTAATCGGCGGCGCCATAAGCGGTATGGTGAGGTCTTTAGGTGACCCGCACTCAGTTTATCTTGAACCGCGCCTTTACAGTCAGCTTAAAGCCGATACAAGCGGGACATTCGGCGGCATTGGCGTTTATATGAGCTTTAAAGAAAACGGCGTACAAATTTTAAGCGTCATTCCGGACGGTCCCGGCGCAAAGGGCGGCTTGCAAGCGGGCGATTCGATTTTGGCAGTGAACGGACAGCCGATAAACGAAATTGACTACGCGGAAGTGGCTTTAAAAATTCGCGGCGAAGTCGGTACTACCGTTGACCTTTTGATACACCGTGACGGCGAAGAGGATAAAACCTACAGCATTCAGCGCGAAATTATCAAAGTGCAAACCGTGTCAAGCAAAATGCTCGATGATGAAATGGGTTACATTCGCATTTCAAATTTCAGCGAAAATACCGGCAAGGAATTTAAAACCGCGCTGAATACTCTTGAAAGCGAACATATGAAAGGCTTGATTCTTGACCTGCGCCAAAATCCCGGCGGCTTAATTACAAGTTGTATTGAAGTTGCAAAGGAAATTGTACCGACGGGACCGATTGTTTCCATAATTCAGCGCGACGGTACGAAGGAAGTTTATACTTCAGATTTGGAGAAGACGAAATTTCCGATTGTCGTGTTGCTTGACCAAAATACTGCAAGTTCATCTGAAATTTTATCCGGCGCGTTACAGGATACAAAGGCGGCTGTAATAGTCGGCGTGAAATCCTATGGCAAAGGTTCCGTGCAAACTGTTATACCTATGTTTAGTGACAGCGGCTTAAAGTTGACCATTGCAAAGTACTACACGCCGAATGGCAGGAGTATTGACGGCGTAGGCATTACTCCGGATTTTGAGGTACCGTTGGAAAATCCACTGCCTATGACGCGCGAACTTAACACGGACGCAAGCAATGACGCGCAACTTAGAAAAGCTGAAGAAATTTTGACGGAGCAGATAAGGGGATAATTAAAACCTAATCCCTCTTCCCTAATCTCTAATCCCTAAAACATATGTTTGAATATGAATTTATGAGAAATGCGCTTTGCGCAGTCCTACTCGTCACGCCGCTTTTCGGCATACTCTCAACAATGGTCGTATCCAATCGAATGGCATTCTTTTCAGATTCACTCGGACACGGCGCATTCACCGGCATTGCAATAGGCGCGTTAATCGGCGTCGATTCAGAAATTGTCGGCTTACTGGCATTTTCAATAGTCTTCGCGCTGTTAATAACGTACATAAAAAATAAATCGCACGGCGGCGCTGACACGGTTATAGGCGTATTCAGCTCAACGGCGATAGCGCTGGGCTTAATGATTATGTCGGCAGGCGGACAGTTCAATAAATTTTCACGATTTTTAATCGGCGATTTGTTGAGTATCACGCAGGAAGATTTAATTCACTTGGCGGCGGTATTCGTCGCGGTTTTAATTTTATGGGCGCTACTTTTCAACCGGCTTTTAATTTCGTCGGTGAATAAGACTCTTGCGCGAAGTCGCGGCATAAATACGCACGCGGTAGAATCAATTTTCGCCGTAATGCTGGCGGTCGTCGTGGCACTCAGCATTCAATGGGTCGGCATTTTAATAATAAATGCGCTGTTGGTACTGCCTGCGGCGGCGGCGCGTAACGTCACAAATTCAGTAAAGCCGTACCATATTTTAAGCGTGGCGGCAGCGTTAAGCTCCGGCATAGTCGGCTTGCTTTTGGCGTACGAATTAAATTCGGCGGCAGGCTCAACAATCGTAGTCTGCGCGGCGGTGATTTACTTCGTGACATTATTTTTAAAGCCGCGTTTTGTTAAGTAGTAAATTTTAAAGTTTTGTTAAATAGTAAATTTTAAAGTGGAGGTATTTTTATGAATGTAATTGAAACAAATTTGAAAGGCGTCGTAATTATTGAACCGAAAGTTTTCGGCGATTCGCGTGGCTGGTTTATGGAGAGTTGGTCAAAGCAGAAGTTTGAGGCGGCAGGTTTAAATTTTGACTTCGTGCAGGATAATCAGTCGTACTCGGCACACAAAGGCACTTTTCGCGGCTTGCATTACCAGCTTAACCCTATGGCGCAGGCGAAACTTGTACGTTGCACGCGCGGCAAACTTTTGGACGTGGCGGTTGACATTCGTCAAAATTCCCCGCAGTTTGCAAAGTGGACGGCGGTTGAACTTTCCGCAGAAAATAAACGCCAGCTTATGATACCGCGCGGTTTTGCACACGGCTTTTTGACGTTGACAGATGATGTTGAAATTCAGTACAAGGCTGATAATTACTACGCGCCGCAATGTGACGGCAACATTAAATGGGACGATGAGCAGATTGGACTTGAACTTCCCTTTGCGCCGGTGATTTTGTCGGACAAAGATGTTAAGGCGCCGTCACTTAATGAACGCATTGAACGCGGCGAATTGAATTTTTTGTTTGAATAGCTTTAATTAGTCTTAACAGCTTGAATTAATTTGAATCAGCTTGAACAGTTTGAATTAGTTTGAACAGCTCGAATTAATTTGAATCAGCTTGAATATCTTTAATTAAGAGGTACGAAGTATGAAAATAATTGTAACCGGCGGCGCGGGATTTATCGGCAGTAATTTCGTCTACTTCCTGCTTAAGAATCACCCTGAAGATTTTGTCATCTGCTACGATAAATTGACTTACGCAGGCAACCTTGAAACGCTTGCCGACGCGCAGAAGTCCGATAAATTTAAATTTATTCGCGGCGACATTGCGAACCGTGAGCAGGTTTATAAAATGTTTGAAGAGGAAAAGCCGGACATTGTAGTAAACTTCGCGGCGGAAAGTCACGTTGACCGCTCCATTGAAGACCCTGAACTTTTCCTGCGCACAAATATTATCGGTACAAGCGTCCTGCTTGACGCCTGCAAAAAATACGGCATTGAACGCTTTCACCAAGTTTCGACAGACGAAGTTTACGGCGATTTGCCGCT
>JAFTEG010000195.1 GCA_017453765.1 Selenomonadaceae bacterium | reverse complement strand
CAAATTCGGCAAAAAGTTTTCGGCGATTGGTACGCGGATTATCAGAAGGATATAAACCGCCTTGATTTGAACTGGCAACGATATTACGGCATTGTCGAGACGCTTAAGACTGCGGAAGTTTATGAATACTCCACCTACGAGCAACTGGTTGACCTTAACCGTGAGACTACCGAAGAGCAGAAAAAAATTCATGCGCTTACCGTGCCGCAGGAACTTGACGAAGAGTGCGGCGAACTTTTGACAAGCGTCATTAGAAAAACAAAAGCCTACGCCGACGCGCAGGCTAAAACCGTTTCTCTTACCATGCAAGCCGCTAATCCCGCGACTGTCACCGATTTACACGCCATGAATAAACGCATTCATGAAATTACCATTCGCGAATCTCCCGCAGGTCTCTTTACCGCGTCCGAAATTTCCGCAATTCGCAACCTGCTTGATGACAAAGATTAATTTCACCGTGACACTTAGATAAAATTTAGTAGCGTTGCTGTTACAACGGCAAGCAGAAAAATCATACAGCCGCCGGAATTTTGGCGCCGATCCAAAACAGGTTTTTCTTCCAATTCCGGTAATGATTTATACGATATA
Source organism: Selenomonadaceae bacterium (assembly GCA_017453765.1). Classification (GTDB taxonomy): domain Bacteria; phylum Bacillota; class Negativicutes; order Selenomonadales; family Selenomonadaceae; genus Quinella. The sequence goes on along the minus strand of JAFTEG010000195.1, from coordinate 4,445 downwards.
GGTGTCATAAGTGTATATTGGGGTTCAGCAGGACGCTCTAGTTTTTTTAGTATACTTGACCAGTCTGTCATATTTTTTTGTTCTTCTTTCATTTCCTCAATTAACTTTAACGTCTTTTCTATTTCCATTCGTGCGGCTATTTCTTCTTCCAAAATTTTAATGTCTTTGTCGGCAATTTTTTTCAGCTTTTCGACGTGCGCAAATTGCTCTGCCAAAATTTTTAAAAGCTTTAAAGGCTCGTCAATCAAATGCTTATCGTTATGCCAATCAATGGCAATGCCGCGCAGACGGTAAAAAATTTTTTCGGATAAATTTTTTAGGTCGGTATCTGAAATTACGCCAAATTTATCAATCGGCTTTAAAACCTGACAAACATCTTGCAAATATTTTTCCAAAATTTGAAAAGCCGACTCGGTAGGATTATTTTCCAAACCTATTGCCGCGTCTAAAAATTTTTTGAAATGCTTATCCAGTAAGTTGGCGACGTAGGGGCTGTAAATTTTGTTGAAAAAATCCTCAAGAATTACACTGCCGTCAATAATGTAATCAGCTAATTCATCGGCAAGGGGGGGTAATTTGTCGGTGACTTAATTTTTTAAAGGCGGCTTGAATGGAGGTGCGTATTTCACTGCGAATTTTTTCAATCTCCGCCGTGATATCTTTCGTGTCACGAATCGGCGGAAAGCCGGCTTCTGCGCGTGCCTCGTTCAAAGTGTCTTGAATGTCGTCCGCGTCCAATTTGTCATAAAACAAAGCCATATCGTAAACCGATTTATGAGACATCGTTAAACAATTCAAACCGAATATGTAAAGTTCAAAGTTCAATCGTGCAAGAGGATTTTCAAGCACCGCGCCATAGTACTTGCCGTCATCAAGAGCTTTAACAAAATTTTTTTCTTCTTCGCGCGAACAGCCTACAAACCAGCGCATTTCTGCGGCAAGGCGTTTTTTTGGATTAGTCAGCGTAGTAGCCGCGCGTTCATAAATGTCGCCGTTTTCTTCTTCGGCGTCCCACGCCTTTTCGTCCGCCAACTCTTGAATTGTAGCTTTATCGTCGTAGAGTGACGCGCCGAGAATGTAAAATGGATTTTCTTTCAGCAGCATACAATCACGCCTTGAAAATATTTACAAGCGAATCGTCGTCCGTCGAAACTGCGCGAAGGTAGGCAAGGGCGCTTAAAACTTTTCTAAGCTCATCAAAATTTTCATCAGCTATCGCCTTTTCGCCGATCTGTTTCAGCGTGAAGAATTTTTCATGGTCAAGGTAGTCAGCGGGATTTTCGGTAGCCTTTTCAAAACGATACACCAAAAAGCCTTCGTTCTGTGACAGCACTTGATAATGCTTGTAATGAATATTGCTCAGAACCTCTTCAAATGCATCGGGGTCGCGTTGAATGAGATTTTTCGCGCGATTGAAAAGGTCTTCGTACTCTTCAATGTCCTGCGGCGAAGAATATTTTTTCGTGACGTCATTGTACAAATCAATTTCACTTTGCAACTCGTGTTCGTGAATTGCCGTCAAATTATTTTTGCGAATTTGCGCAAGCGTCTCACGCACCTTCTGTAAATCTTCATTCAAGTGCAAAATTTCTTCGGCGTCGTGTTCAACGCTAGTGGCGCTAATGGCGTTGCTGACAATTTCGCCTGCCTGCCGAAGTTTTTGATATTCGTCGCCGTTATCAATCGCCTTCGCCGTGTCGCGAATGGTGTCCATCAAGTCTTTGCCGTCGCGGCTCAATTTTTCCGCCGTCTCGTTGCTGTTAAGCTGTCCGTCTTTTGCCTCGTAGAAATTAATTTTGTTGTTGAAAGATTCGCCGATTGAAGGAATTTCAATGTCAATGTCAACACTGCCGGCGTCATTCACCGCGTATGTGCAGAGAATTTCCGCGCCTTCAACAATTTTGCCGAAATCAAAATCCGTGCCGTAAATTTTAATGCCTCCGATAAAGCGATTGTATTTTACCGGCTCTTCAATTTCGCCCTCATACATTTTAAAGTTAAGCGACGCGTCATCGCCCGCCCTTATATTTTCGTTTGCGTAAAGCGTGAACCTGCCTTTGGCAGGAAGTGAATCACCTTTGCGCACAAGGTAAATCATTTCGATTTTTTCACTGTGCTGATCTTTCTGTACAGCAAGACCGATTGAGTGGTTAGCCAAAATCTGTGAAACATTCGCCAGCGTGTTGGTAATGACAATTTCGGAATTGGCAAGTTTAATTTCCCTGCCGAAGTCGTCATACACCGTGACAACAAATTTATTTTCGCCGCGCTTTGAAAGCGGTACGGTGACCATTGCTTTATCTTTCAAAATAACCGTGCCGGAAGTCCAACCGGTATCAATGGAGCTAATTTCAAACGTGTAGCCGTCGACACTTTCTTTCATCATCGCGGCAACTTTCGCCTTTTTATTCGGCGTACGTGATTCGTAGCGGAAACTTAATCCCAACTCTTTGTCGCCTTTAATCTGCGCGCGTGCAGATTTTCTTTCGTGCAAGTCTGAATCCCAGTCTATTGATTCGGCGAAAATTGCGGCGCCTTCGGAAACGGCAGTCATGGGGTTCACGTCAATGCTGCCGGGTATGCCGACTTCTGCCGAAACTTTGTCGCGCAGGGGCTTGTAATTCGTGGGACCGCCGATAAAAATAATTCTGTCGATATCGTGCGGCGTCAAACCTGATTTTTCGATAGTGTCACGCGTCACCTCAATCGACTGCATAAGAAGTTCATTAATCAGCTCATCATATTGCTCACGCGTAATTTCAACGTCAATGTAAATTTCTTCGCCGCTTTCATCATTAATATTTGTTTCGCCTTCAACCTTTGCCGTTTCGTCGGAGGACAATTCAATTTTCGCAATTTCCGTCATATACGTTGCAATGCGCAAAAGTTTTTTGTACTTCTCTTTCTTATTCCAATTCGGCGGGATATCGTAGCGTTGCATAATCGCCGGCATAACGATGTTGTTGGTTAGAAGTTTATCGAAGTCACGTCCGCCGCACATTGTCAAACCGCCGTGCGCCAAAAAGTTTATCTTGCCGGAAAAATTTTCTGCAACGGCAACGTCCAAAGTGCCGCCGCCTAAATCGTAGATTAAAAAATTTGAGTCATTCTTTTTCTGCCGCATAACGCACATTATCGCGGCTACAGGCTCCTGCATAAGCGCAACTTTGCCGATACCCGCCATTTTTGCGGCGTCTAACGTCGCGGCGTTTTGCATTTGGTTAAATGCGGCGGGAACCGTGATAACCGTCGCCACTTCGTCACTTTCGCGAATTTCGGCGGGAAGATTTTTATACAGCTCGCGCAGAATTTCAGCGCTGCACTCTTCCGGCGTCATCTCTTGACTGCCGATTTTAATTTTGTTGCTCGTGCCCATAAAGCGCTTGAAAAGGAATGCGCAATTTTTTTCGTCCTGCGGAATTTTCATGTACGCGGCTTGACCGTAATATTTTTTGCCGCGCCTGTCAATATGAATAACCGAAGGCGTCACGTCCGATTGATCCCTTTTGTTTTTCCAAACGCGTACATTTTCGCCGTCAAAAGTGGAAATAGCGCTGTTCGTCGTGCCTAAGTCAATGCCAACGTAATATTTCATGAATCCTTCCTCCCCAAAACCACTGCGCCTTTTTTTACAATTTCCGCCGTGTCTGCAACTTTTATCGTAGGCTCCATCATCACTTCGACAAACAAAACGTCGTTCGCGCAGAAGTCGCCCAAATTTATCGGCAGAATCGGCAGTCCCGCCTCGAACTCTTCGCCGGTGAAGTCAAGGATTTGCAAGTTTAGTTAAAAAAAATAGTGCCGTTAAAGCACTATGAATTTGATACATCTAAGATTTTTTAAAAGCAAATTACGAGGGGCGCGGAAATATTTTTAGGGATTAGGTTTCAGCTTTTAATCCTTAATTCTTAATCCTTAATCCTTAATCCAATCAGCCTTGAGTTTCTTGCGCAACAAGTCTGTCGGCGCCGTAACGTTTACGCAGAGCAGGCTTTTCAATCTTGCCGGTAGCGTTGCGCGGAATTTCGGCAAAAATAATTTTCTTCGGACGTTTGTAACGCGGCAGTTCAAGGCAGAATTTATTAATCTCATCTTCCGTGCAGGTCATACCCTCTTTAATCTCGACAATCGCCGCGCTAATTTCGCCAAGCCTTCTGTCCGGCAGACCGATAACCGCCACGTCTTTAACCTTGTCGAATTTGTGAATGAAGTCTTCAATTTGCACGGGGTAAATATTTTCGCCGCCGCTTACAATAACGTCTTTCTTTCTGTCGACCAAAAATATAAAGCCGTCTTCGTCGGTGTACGCCATATCGCCGGTTAAAAGCCAGCCGTCTTTCAAAACTTCGGCGGTAGATTTTTCGTCGTTGTAGTAGCACGTCATGACGCCGGGACCTTTAACGCAGAGTTCGCCGACTTCGCCTTGTTTAACTTCGACGCCGCCT
>JAFTEG010000194.1 GCA_017453765.1 Selenomonadaceae bacterium | reverse complement strand
CCCTAATCCCTAATCCCTAATCCCTCTTCCCTATTTAATAAACTGTTCAATCGCCTTATGAAGATTTTCAATCGCCTGCTTGTCGCCTTCATTAATCGCGTCAATAATGCAGTGTTCCATGTGATCTTTCAAAATAATTCTGCTGACGGCTTTAATCGCGGCATTGACTGCGGAAAGTTGTATCAAAACTTCTGTGCAGTCCCTCCCGTCTTCAATCATACGCTTTATAGATTCAAGGTGACCGATAAGCCGCGCCATGCGATTCAGCACCGCCTTTGTCTGCGTATGCTGATGCTTTATAATAGTGCCGTCCGGTAAAATATGTTCGTGTTCATGCATTGATAATCCCGCCTAAAAATTTTTTCAAATTATAACATATTTTTTGAGTGACATAGTTTTTAAACCTACATTAATTTTTACTCCTACGCTCATAAAAAAATTTTTGCATAATTTCGCGGCACTGACTTTCCAAAACGCCGGCAGTAACTTGAAGTCGGTGATTAAGCGCGGGATTGTTAGTGACGTTAAAAAGAGATTCACAAGCGCCGAATTTGGAATCAGTCACGCCGTAAACAAGACGTTTAAGCCTACAGAGTACCAACGCGCCGGCGCACATGGGGCATGGTTCGACGGTGACATAAATCGTGCAGGTTGACAATCGCCGTCGACCTATTTTTTTTGCACCTTCGCGCAGAAGTAACATTTCAGCGTGAGCCGTTGCGTCGTCAAGCTGTTCAATTCGATTATGTTCGGCGCAAACTAAAATGCCGCTCTCGTCAATGAGAACGGCACCTATTGGAACTTCTCCTTCGTCGTAAGCTTTCAGCGCTTCCAAAATTGCAAGATTCATAAAAATTTCGTCATTCAATTTTAAATCACCTCGTAGGCAACAGTGCTTCCAAATCCATACAGCCGTAATAAAATAGCGACTGCGTACCCGTGCTTGTCAATTCCAGCTTGTAGGGGTCGGAAATTTTCACGGGCTTGGGCGTATTTTTTTTGCCCATTGCGGCATTTAGTTCATCAAGAAAACTCTTGCCGCCGCCATTCTTTTGCTCGTCGTAGCGCCGTCCTACATCGTTGTCGATTCGTTTAACGCGGGCGATTCTTTGTATTCTTTCAATCATTTTAATCACCGCCTTTTAATTTTTTTCGCCCTAAGGCGAGCCGGGCTAATATGTCGGTAAGACCTCCCGCCCGGCTGGGGTAACAATCCTTCGCCAATGTTATCCTGCGGTTTTTACTTACAGCACTGTCCATACCTCTCAGGACTGTTTAACCATAAGCCGTAGAGCGGCAGATTAGGATTTACGTCCACCGGTACCTATATATTCGCAAGTAACGTAGTCAGTTAAGACTTAGGCTAGTCAAACAAGACTTTTACAAGTCTACGCTGTTAAGCGTGAGGTTTTTGACTTTTCACACATCCTTTCACCAAATATATCGTATAGGCGGGTAAAAAAATAAACCCCACCGCAGTTCACGGCAGGGCTTACCTATTACGTAGATTAATTGCTACTGTAGAATTCTTAATCCTTAATCCTTAATCCTTAATCCTTAATTACTTCAGCGCGTCACCGATTTTGGAATTGGTCTCACGTGCGGCGGCAACACTTTCAGCGAATTTGGCTTTTTCTTCGTCGGAGAATTTAACTTCAACAATTTTTTCCAAACCGTTTTTGCCGAGAATGACGGGAACGCCGATGCAAAGGTCTTTTTCGCCGTATTCGCCTTCAAGGTATACGCAGCAGGGGATTAACTTCTTAGCGTCAAGAGCGATAGCCTCAACCATAGCCGCTGCAGCCGCGCCGGGTGCGTACCATGCGGAAGTGCCGAGAAGTTTTGTAAGCGTTGCGCCGCCGACTTTCGTGGATTCGACTGCCTTCGTGATTTGTTCTTGGCTCAAAAGTTGCGTCACGGGAATGCCGCGATACGTTGCAAGACTTACAAGCGGAACCATTGTTTTATCGTTGTGACCGCCGACAACCATGCCGTCAACGTCAGTAGGTGTTGCAGGATAGCCCGCCTCTTTCAACGCTTCTGCAAGGAAGTAACGGAAACGGCTGCTGTCAAGCATACCGCCTTGACCGAGTACGCGATTGCGCGGAAGATTAGCCGTCTTAAGCGTCAAGTAAGTCATCGTGTCCATAGGATTGGAAATGATGATTAAAATTGCGTCGGGCGAATACTGCAGTACGCGATCCACAACCTGCTTTACAATCTTTGCATTGGTGCCGATAAGGTCTTCGCGGCTCATGCCGGGACGACGCGGAACGCCGGACGTGATAACTACAACTTGCGAACCTGCCGTTGCTTCGTAGTTGTTGGTGACGCCGGTTACCTTCGTGTCGAAGTTAAGCATGTGCGCCGTCTGCATGATATCCATTGCCTTGCCTTCGGAAAGTCCTTCCTTGATATCGATAAGGACGACTTCACTTGCAAAGCCTTTCGTTGCCAAAACGTTAGCCGCCGTTGCGCCGACGTTACCTGAACCTACTACAGTGATCTTCATAAAAAAATTTCCTCCTCGTAATATTTGAAAACTTATAAGTTTGAGGTTACATTATTAGTAAGTAGTGAGTAGTAGTTAGTGAGTAGTACCTAGCCCTTAAAAGCTAACCCCTAAACCCTACTCTTCAGTAAAGCTGTCCTTGCCGAGTCCGCAAATAGGGCAAACCCAATCGTCCGGCAAATCTTCAAACTTCGTGCCGGGTTCAATGCCGTTATCGGGATCTCCCGTTTCTTCGTCATATTCGTAGCCGCAAACGCAAACATACTTTTTCACGTTCAGCCCTCCCCCTAAATTTTATGTTTAAATTATTTTATCACAAGTTAAAATTTTTTCAACGCTAAAAAAAAATTTTCTTAATATCACAAACGCCACTTTAACTTTCGCTGATAATGTTGTAATTGCAATCACAAAGTGTAGGAATGCGACCGACTTCACGAATAAGTTTTACCAAATAATCTTCAGTCAAAAACTTTGGACTGGAGGCGCCTGCCTCGTGCAAAATATTTTCACGGTGTATCGTGCCGTCAATATCATCAGCGCCGAAAGTCAATGCAACCTGCGCGACCGGTACGCCGAGCATTACCCAGTAAGCCTTAATATGTTTGAAGTTGTCGAGCATAAGGCGCGAAATTGCCAGCGTGCGCAAATCGTCATACATGGAAGTTTGCGTGATTTTACTTTCCAGCGCGGCATGTTTCGGCAGGAAGGGAAAGCAGATAAAAGTTTGAAAGCCGCCGGTTTCGTCCTGCAGTTCGCGCAGTTTTAAAAGGTGTTCGACGCGCTCTTCAATCGTTTCAATGTGACCGTACAGCATTGACGCATTTGTTTTCAAGCCGAGTTTGTGCGCGGTGCGTGCCACGTTAAGCCATTCATCGGCAGTAGCTTTTTTCGGACACAAAATATTTCTCACGCGGTCAGATAAAATTTCAGCGCCGCCGCCTGCTATCGCTTGCAGTCCGGCTTTTTTTAATTTGCGTAAAACTTCTTCCACGCTTAAGCCGGAAATTTTTGCAAAGTGCGTAATCTCGACGCCGGTAAAACCTTTTATATAAAGCGCGGGAAATTTTTCATGAACTGCCTGCAATATGTCAAGGTAGTTTTCAAAATTCCACGTAGGGTGAAGACCGCTTACAACGTGCAAGCCGCCCATATTCGGTGACTTCAATGCGTCTTCAACCAGCGCGATAACTTCGTCAATCGTCATTGCGTACGCGCCGGCAGAATTTTCGTCACGACCAAACGCGCAGAATTTACAACGCGCCTTACAAATATTCGTCAGGTTGACGTGACAGTTGACGTTGTAGTAAACGTTATCGCCGCAAATTTTTTTCCGCACGTAGTCTGCAAGTGAACCAATCGCCGCCAAATTTTTGCAATGAAAAAGCGCGAGCCCGTCCTCAAATGTCAAACGTTCGCCGCGCAGAATTTTTTCTTCAATATTTTTTAACTCTTCGTCAATCACAAAAATTACTCCGTTCAAAATTTTTCGGCATTATATCAAAAAAATTTTCGCCTTTCAAATTTATTTACCGCCGACCGAAGCTTAACGGTAAACTTGAAGTCTAACGGTAAACTTAAAAATTATTGACGGTTACAATAAATTTCTGTACAATGATGTCGCCAAAAATTTTGTAGGAGATGAAATAAATTTTGCAACAAACAATCGGAACAACTGAACTTTCAAAAATGGCGTTATGCGTAGCTCTGTGTTGCGTGACGGCGTACTTGTCATTTCCCCTGCCGTTTACGCCGGGCATGGTCACGGCGCTGACAATCGCAATGAGTTTGGCGGCGTACATTTTAAATCCGAAACAAACTTTCACGGTGATTTTAATCTACCTGATAATGGGCGCGGCGGGTTTACCGGTTTTCGCAGGTGGTTCGGGCTTGGGAAAAATTTTCGGACCGGTAGGCGGCTTTTACTTCGCGTGGCTTATCGCGTACTCCGTATTAAGCGCGTTGAAAGGTGACGAGCCGAATTTTAAACGCTACGTGCTGATGAACGTCATTGCAACTATGCCGATAACATACGCAGGCGGAATAATTTCCATGATGTTGGTAATGGACATTTCATTGGTGCAAGCGGCGTCAATGGCGGTTTTGCCGTACATACCGGGCGACATTATGAAAGCGGCAGCGGCGGCTTTTGTAGGCGTGAAATTAAATTCAATGCCGCGTTTTCAAGGCTGAAAGTTTGTGGAGGGTTTGACTTGGATTTAAAAAGTTTAAGCGTTGCTGAAATTGCGGCAAGGATTATCGCGGGTGAACGTCTGCAACGCGGCGATGACGTAGAAATTTTTTTGACGACGCCGCTTGACGAGTTACAAAAAGGCGCGGGCGCGATTCAGAAAAAATTTTTCGGCAACCACATTGATCTTTGCACGATTATAAACGGCAAGAGCGGACGTTGCGGCGAAAATTGCAAGTACTGCGCGCAGGCGGCTTGTCATAAAACCGGCGTTGAGGTTCACGACTTTTTACCGGCGGAAGAAATTTTAAATATCGCGTTAAGCTACGAAAAGGCGGGAGTTAATCGCTTTTCAATCGTGACAAGCGGCAGGGCGTTAAGCGGCTCTGACTTCGACAAGGCGGTTGAGGCGTACAAACTTCTGCGCGGCAGGCTGAAAATTGAAATGTGCGCGTCTCACGGCATTTTGAACGCGGCGCAGTTACGTAAACTTCGTGAAGTCGGCGTGACCGGTTACCACCATAATATTGAAACGTCGAAAAGATTTTTCGCGCAGGTTTGCACGTCCCACAGCTACGAAGACAGAATTAACACGATTAAACTTGCGCAGGCGGCGGGGCTTAGGGTTTGTTCCGGCGGCATTATCGGCATGGGAGAAAGTTGGCAAGACAGATTCGACATGGCGTTTGCACTTGCCGAACTTAATATAAAATCCGTGCCGATTAACATTTTGAACGCGGTAAAAGGTACGGCGCTGGAAAATCTTAAGCCGTTAGGCGCGGAAGAAATTTTGCGTACCGTTGCGATTTTCAGATTTATTTTGCCCGATTCAAATATAAGACTTGCCGCAGGGAGAAAATATTTGCCGGACAAAGGTGCAAGTGCATTTTTATACGGCGCGTCGGCGTCGATAACCGGCGATATGCTGACGACTACCGGTACGACGATTAAAGGCGACTTTGAAATTTTAAAAAATCTCGGCTTGAGTAATGCGTAATTGAATTAAGAATGTAGAATTATAATTCCTAACCACTGGCCACGCTCGAAT
>JAFTEG010000193.1 GCA_017453765.1 Selenomonadaceae bacterium | reverse complement strand
TATAATTGTCGCCTTCATAATCGCCAGTAATATAAAAATATTGCTGTATGATACTCATTGTGTCATTAGGCAGGAAAATTATATCGGCAAAATTTTCATAGGTGACGCCGAGATTTTTAAGCCGCTCCCTGACGATTAAAACCGTCGCGCTTTTATTTTTACGTTTCTGCACGGCAAGTGACAGACCGCCGGTATAAAAGAAATCGCCGACGCTGAAAGGCTGAAATATGTAAAGCCAATCTTGATTCGGCGTTATCTGCCGTATAAAATTTTTCACGTCGTCCAATGTAATTTGTCTTTGTTCCGGCATAGAATCTTCCTCTCTAAATTTTTTCAACTTCATTAACAACGGCGGCTAAAATGTCGTCGTACGAAAAATAAATGTCGCGTGAATCAATATGCGGGTGCGAAAGTTCAATTTTCGGCGGCAAGCCCTGCGCCTTCAAATAATCTTCCAGCGGCTTTTTGTATTTCACCGCGTCATAAAAAGTTCTACCGTTATCGTGACCGTACAGAAATTTTATGTCCCAGTCCCACATTGCGAATTTAAGCAGACAAAAAATTTTCGCGTCCGTCATACCGAGAAAATCAAAAATGCCGCTGCGAAGTCCGATAAAGCATTTCACTTTGTCCGCGATAAAATTTAATTCGGCGAAGTTCACGTTAAGCGGCTCCGTACCTGCAACCGGCTTTTCGTCTCCCGCAACGTTAGTATACACGATATAATTTTTATCTGCAAAAATTTTTGCAAGTGTCGTCCAAAAATTTATGTCAATCGTCTTAAAAGTTTTGGCGTACGGCAAAAGTATCACGGTGCGATTTTTGTCAAAAAAATATTTTTCGCGCAGGTTCAAAATGTTTTCGTCAGTCAGCGGCTCGACAATCGGCGGCATTAAAGGCGTTGAAAGCGGCAGGTCGAAGACGTAGCGCTTAAACCTTTCAACGGCGTTAATGCTGTCGTCGTAGGCGCGGTCGTCACCGATTTTGTAGTTGCCGTAAAAAAAATTGTCGCGCTCATAATTTTCGGTAGCCGTGATAAAAGTTCCCACCGCCTTTATTAAATCAATCGGCAGGTAAATCGTGCCGACAACATTTTCAAAAGTGACGCCGAGATTTTTCATTCTGTCCTGCGCGATTAAAACCGTCGCGCTTTTATTCTTTTTAGCCTGCGCGGCGTAGGAAAGACCGCCCGCAATTAAAAAGTCGCCTATGCTGAAAGGTGCAAGAAGATAAAGCCAATCTTTATTCTGCGTAATTTCGGCAAGGAAATTTTCCATTTCTTCGCGCGGCAATTCAACTTCAATGTTCATACAATTCACCTTCGTATAATTATTACTTCACAAAATTTGACGTGACTGTTATAATGCTGCGTAAAAAATTTTTTGATCGGTGATGATTATGGAAAAAAATATTTTATTTATAAGCAAAGGCGTTTCCTTTATGGGCAATTCGATTCAGAAAAATTTGGAAGTAGCCGGATACAACGTCACGCGCATTGACCCCACAGTTGAAGCATTTGCCGCCGCTAAAGATAAATTCGAGTTGATAGCTTTTTATCTCGGCAAGTTCCTTGAAGATATTCCGGATTTTTTAGTTTATCTCAGAGACATTTGCGTAGACGAAGAAAAAATTTTAATCCTGCTCGGCAACACTGATGAAATTGAAACTGTCAAAAACGTGGTACCGGAGGACGCCATTGCCAAAGAATTTGTGCGCCCCATTGACTTAAAAACTTTTCCGCTGGAAATTGAAAAAGTTTATACGCATGCGTCCGCCCGTGATGAAAAGAAAAATATTCTTATGGTTGACGATGACCCGACGTTTTTAAAAATGATGAAAGGCTGGCTTGAAGGCGATTACCGTGTTACAATCGTGACAAGCGGCACGCAGGCGCTGATGTACATTGCGGACAATAAGCCGGATTTAATTTTGCTTGATTATGAAATGCCGGTTATCAGCGGTCCGCAGGTTTTAGAAATGATTCGCAGTGAAGTCAAAGTCGAAAGTACACCGGTGATTTTTTTGACGGGTAAAGGTGACAGAGAAAGCGTCATGAAGGTTATGGAGCTTAGACCGGACGGCTACCTTTTGAAGTCATTGCCACGTGAAAAAATTTTGGCGTCGGTTAAGGGCTTTTTCAATGCGCGGCGCATGGACGACCTTAAGGAGAAAATTAAGAATTAAGGATTAAGGATTAAGGATTAAGAATTCTAATCCCTAATCCCTAACTCCTAACTCTTTACTCTTCCCTAAACCGTAATTTCGTCGCGCATCTTTTCAAAAGTCTTTTCGCCAATGCCGCGAACTTTTTTAATTTCTTCAATCGATTTAAAAGCGCCGTTACTCTCACGGTACTCAATAATCCTGCCGGCAATCGCGGGACCAACGCCTTTAAGTTTTTCCAACTCTTTCGCGTCCGCCGTGTTGATATTAATCAAGCCATTTGAATTTGAATTGGAATTTGAATTGGTACCGGACGCCTGCGCGGCAATGTCACGAAAAAAAATTTCCTTCGTCGGCACGTGAATATGCTGACCGTCGCTTAACGGCTCGGCAAGGTTAATCGCCTCCGTGTCGGCAAGCTCCGTCATACCGCCCGCCGCATTCACGGCGTCAACAAGTCTTAAGCTCCCGCTGTCTTCCAACGTTATGACGGCGGGGGTTTTTACTTGCCCCGAAACATAAACGGCAATTTCATTTTTCGCAGGTTCAATATTTTCAGGCGGCGGCTCAACTTCCTGCGTGCTGAAAATAAAAAATGACGCGACAATAACTGCCGCGCTCAAAATCGCTGTCAAAATAATTTTCTTATTCATCATCAAATATGCTCAGCGGATACTCCTTGTTTTAGCTGTGGGAAGGAAACCGCATTCCCCTTCTTTAAAATTTTTTAATCACCAAAAGGCGAGCGGAGCCTATATATTAAAAAGTAAGGTAGGTTATGGTTTAGGGGTTGTTTGTAAAATCAAAATTCAAAAAAAATCGGCGCGGATGTACTTTGAGCTGCGTACGTCAACGTTAAATTTATCGTAACTTTGTGCGTACGTCAACGCCGGAATTACGAAAAGGTATGCGAGCTACATCCGCGCCATGTTTTCTTTGCTACTTTCTTTTGCGCCAAAAGAAAGTAGGTTCAAAATTACAAACAGCCTCTATTCGTCGAATGCCACAAGCACGGCGTCAAAAATCGCGTCGTACTCTTTCACCTTATCAATAATTTCCTGCGAAACGGGATTGTCCAGCGTCAACACCATGACGTTAGTGCCGTCGATATCGGTCTTGCCAACCTGCATGCCGGAAATGTTTACTTGATACTGCGCAAGCAACGTACCGATAGCGCCGATGACGCCGGGACGGTTTATGTGCGGACAAATTAAAATTCGTGCGTGCGGGTCTACGTCAACGCGGAATTTATTTATTTCAACGATTCGCCCTTCGTCGCCGAACAGCGTACCGGTAACGGAATTGTCATTAGCCGTGACAGTTATCGTGTTGGAAAAGCCGCTTGAAATTTTTGACGTAATTTCTGAATAAGTTATCCCGCGTTCACCGGCAATTAAATTCGCGTTGACCATATTAACGTGCAAGTCAAGCGCGTCGGACAAAACGCCTTTCAAAACTGCGGTTGAGATTAAAGACGTGTTGTCGTCGACAATTTGACCGTTGATTTTAATTTTAAGATTGGCAACGGGAGTTTTACTAAGCGCGGTAATTGTCCTGCCCAAGCGTTCGGCAAGGTCGAGGTACGGCGTAATTTTTTTCAGAACATGCGTGGGAATGTGCGGCATATTTACGGCGCTTGCAACGGGCTTGCCGCCGAGTGCGTCAATAATACCGTGAGCAACGTCGACAGAAACGCCGATTTGCGCTTCAACGGTTGACGCGCCTAAGTGCGGCGTTAAAATTATGTTCGGCAGATTTTGTAACGGCGAATTTTCCAAAGGCTCCGAAGTGAAAACGTCAATCGCCGCGCCTGCAATAATTTTTTCCTGCAACGCAACGGCTAAATCGGATTCATTTATAATTCCGCCGCGCGCGCAGTTTATCAGCCGCACCGTCGGTTTCATAGTTTTCATTTCGGCAAGGGAAATCATATTTTCAGTTTTCTTAGTCAGCGGCATATGCACCGTGATAAAATCGGCGGTTTTGAAAAGTTCGTCAAGGCTTACGAGTTTTACGCCGAGACTTTCTGCGCGGTCGGCACTTACGAAGGGATCGTAGGCAATGACTTTCATTTCAAAAGACTGCGCGCGCTTGGCAACGCCGGCTCCGATTCTGCCGAGACCGATAACGCCTAAAGTCTTGTTGCGAAGTTCGACGCCGACATATTTTTTTCTGTCCCATTGACCATTATGCATAGTAGCGTTGGCTTGCGGAATGTTGCGGCTTACGGCAAGCATCATTGCAAAGGTATGTTCAGTGGCGGCTATAGTGTTGCCGTCCGGCGAATTTATGACGATAATGCCTTTTTCAGTCGCCGCTTGAATGTCGATATTGTCAACGCCTACACCTGCGCGCCCGATGATTTTTAATTTTTCCCCGCGCTCCAAAACGTCCGCCGTGACCTTAGACGCGGAACGAACTATCAAGGCGTCGAACTGCGGAATAATTTCCAAAAGTTCTTCATGCGAAATTTTGTCGCGTACTTCAACGCTGAAATTTTTTCTTAAAAGCTCTATACCTTCGCCGGCAATTCCGTCGGCGGCAAGAATGTTGAACAATAAAAAAACCTCCAGTCAAAACTTTTGTTAAAGTTTCTTCGTTCAAAATCTGCGCCGCATTATATAACAAAGAAAACTTTTTTGCAAAGTTAATCGTGGAGAATGATTGTCGTGTCAATAACGATATCAATCAGGATCAAAGAATTTCATCGCGTCTTGAGAATCTTTGCCGCGATTTTTCATAAACAGATCATAGTCTTTGGCAATATGTCCTATGTCCCAAGCCGTATAACCTTTTTGCGCCAAATCATATGCCAACACCGTCGCGGTGGGACCGAGTATAAAGCACAGTGTAAAATCTTTTGGAATTTGCATTGCGGCAGATATAATTTCATTGTAGCAGCGCCAAGCGTTTTTAGATTCGGTGAAAATATGTCTTCTTTCAGTAGCGTATTCAAAAACGTTAAATTTAATGTTATCAAATACCGTTCTGCCTGAAAAAATTGCCAGTTTCTTGTTTTTAAAAAGTTGCTTGATTTTTTCATAATGTACTGTATATTCCGGTATAGAATAATTTTTTGGGGAATGCAAGTAAAAGCACGTTATAGACGCCTCAATGTATAATTTTTTTCTGTTACAAAATTTCTCCATAACCTCCCGCATAATGCGTCCTTGTGATCTTACGAACTTTTTTTCTTTATCAAGTAAGTTTGAAGTTGAATGGAAATATCTGCTATCAAGTCCGACATAACATTTATCATCGTAACTTTGTAAAATGCCGGATAGCCTTTCAGCCAGTTTAGGATCGTATTCTTGAAATGCCATAGATTCGCCGCGAATGATCTCAAATTCGCCATCAGCTAATCTGCAAAAACTTTTATGATTATTTAAAAGCAAATCCAATGTATCCTCAACATTCAGTATGTGCAAAAAAAAGGGGGGGGTAGTAGCAGGATTCTCTTGCGATAAATCGTACCTGTAAAAATCTTCCATTCTATCAATACATTCATTGATAACTTGAGTGAATGCATGGTTTAAAGGCACTTGAGTTAAAAAAGCTACGTTATTTCTAAAAATCGGATTGTTGTTCCAAAGTCGCACAAACTGTTCTCCAAGTTGCTCTTTATCGTCCAATTATGTAACATCTCCATTATTAAACATTAAGGTTTCTTCATTCAAAATCTGCGCTAATTATATATCAAAGAAAAGATTTTTGCAAAGTGCTTAGTCAGCTTATAGATTAGAGTTTTGAGTATTCATCTATAAGCTATAAGCACAAGCTAAAAAAATTTTTTTGTAAATGCGCCGTCACGTTTGAAGGATTGAATTTCAATTTAGCGAATTGGTAAAATCGTAAAGAAAATAAATGCTAAGGGGGACGCCGCGTAAAGTCAGAAAGTGCGGTGAAAGGTAAAAGGGGAAAAAGGTTATGGGGTTCAGTTTACAAAAAAAATTTATGGTTGTCGCGGCATTGGCAGTCGGCTTAATCATGATAGTATCGATTGTCGGCTACTACATGTCGAACAAAAATCTTTCCGAGACATTGGAAAGTGAAATTTATGCGCTGATAGACGTGCAGAAAAAAGAAATGGACGGCTGGCTTACAAAGAAGGCGTCGGCAGTCGAATACAGCTCAAATGTCTTCACCTCACTTAATGGCGATTTGGCACGAATGAAGACGCATGAAATGTTGGGCGGGGCAATTTCCGACAAAGACATTTTGGAAATGACCGTAGGACTGAATGACGGCTACTTTGCAGGTTACAATGCCGGCGATTCCACAGGCAAAGTTGATCCTACCGCGCGTCCCTGGTACAAAAGAGCGCGTGACGAAAACAAAGTTATTTTCACCGATTCTTACGTTGACGTCTTCACGAATCAGCTTGTAATTTCCGCCGCCGCGCCGATTAAAGCCAACGGACAATTTATCGGCGCAATGTGCAACGACATTACATTATCAGTGCTTGATGAGCAGGTTAAAAAGCTTAATTATCGCGGTCAAGGCTACGGCACAATCATTGAACGCAACGGCAAAATTTTGGCGACCAACCTGCCTAATCCTGCCGCAGATGTGAACTCTTTGCCGTCACTTGCTCCGCACTTTCAAGAAATGTTAAGCAACCCTACGGGACGATTTGAACTGCCTGCAGATGCCAACGGCGATTCAAGAATTTTTGTTTACACGACGCTTGACACAACCGGCTGGATTATCGGCGTATCGGTTGAGGAAAGTTTTATCTACGCAACGACGCGCAACCTTCGCATGGTTTATATTATCTTGACATTAATCGGACTTGTTGCAATGCTGGTAATTTTCCGCCAAATGTCTCAATCAATTACCACGCCGATAATTGCCTTGCACGGTCACGCCGCGCAGTTGGCTGAAGGCAATTTGAAAATGGGTGACGTTGCCGTTACCACGTCCGACGAGATAGGCGCGCTTGCCGGTGCGTTTAACACGATGAGTAAAAATTTGCGCAACGTCATAAGCAAAATGGCGAATACTGCGAATCAAGTTGCGGCGGCTAGTGAACAGCTTACTGCAAGCGCTCAACAATCTGCCGATACTTCGGTTCACGTTGCAGAGTCTGTAGGCGACGTCAGCAACAATATGAATCAGCAGTTGGAAGACATTAATGCGGCGAAAGAAAATGTCGACGTAGTTTTCAAAGACATTGAACAGATGTCCGAAAAGACGAAAGTTGTAACAGAGGCGTCGAACGAAACGGCAAGAGCGGCGCAACGCGGTGAAGAGTTGATGAAGAGCGCGGTTGGCAAGATGAGCAACATTGAACGCAGTGTCAGCGCGTCGGCTGAAGTTGTTAAAAAGTTGGGCGAAAATTCTCAGCAAATCGGTCAAATTGTCGAGGCCATTTCTGCCATTGCCGAGCAGACTAACTTGCTTGCATTGAACGCGGCGATTGAGGCGGCACGCGCAGGTGAACAGGGACGCGGTTTCGCGGTTGTAGCTGAGGAAGTTCGTAAACTTGCCGCCGAATCTCAAACTTCCGCCGAGCAAATTCGTGACAGAATTTCAAACATTCAAAGTGACACGGCAAACGCGGTTGAGGCTATGGAAAGCGGCACGAATGACGTTAAAGAAGGTACAGAGGCTATTCGTGAAGTCGGCGAACAGTTCCAGCAGATTATGAAACGCGTTGACGGCATTAAACAGCAAATGTCCGGTATCGGCACTTCGATGAAAAAAGTTTCTGAAGGCGCGTCAAAAATTGTTGAGGCGGTTGACTCTATCGACGACGTTAGCCGAAAGACGTCC
>JAFTEG010000192.1 GCA_017453765.1 Selenomonadaceae bacterium | reverse complement strand
CAGAATCAGATACCAACTTAAGCTTGCAGAAAAGGAGAATGTCGAATGACGCACGCCGTACTTACCGACTTTAGGGAAGGTTTTGTCATTGCCGAAATTACGGACGACGAATCAGGCGCAAAAACTTACCTTTTGGCTTTCACTCAAAAGGGCTTAGTCGTTACATCACGTTGCTTTACCACAGAAATTGACGCATTAAACGCCATTGATTTTGCAAGAACTTTAGTTTCAGGTGTAGCAAAGCCCGCCACAAACACACGCCCGACTTTGCAGGAAGTCATTGACAAGTACCGTTACAATCTTGAACATTGCGACGACGGCGACAAAGGCGCCACATCTGAACAAAACGGCGTTTCACAAAGTTAAATGCATAAGTGAACATTTCCGCTAACTGTCACATAAAAAATAAAGCGCCGAATCAACGGCGCTTTATTTCAAGGAGATCACACAATGAAAAATTTGAGCAAAGACGTTGAAAACATTATCCAATCGGCAAAGACCGTAGACGAATTTTGGCAACTCTATATCGGCAAATTCGGCATTGCCAAAGCCGCCAAACTTTACCGCTTTATGGCGCGCACCCTTCAACATTCAATTAAAGAGGAAGTTCATCACGCCGACGACTTTAATTTGGCGAAAAAAAAAATAACGCTGCCTATTCTTGCAAAGAGGAAACAAAAATGTTTGATAATGAAATTGATGATGAGATTATCGCCCACGATATGGACGAATATTTTTCCAATGTCATTGCGCCTTATCTCGACGAATGGAAAGGAGAAAAAAATTATTGACGAAAATAAAAAAAAAATTTTATGATTCAGCCGATTTAATTTCTCATTCAGAACTTGAAGGTTCGGCAAACCCAAAGGGTTATTTTTACCTTCATTGCAATTATACAGGCAATGCGGATAAAAATCAACCCTCAAGTTCAAACTAAGGGGGTTATTTTTATGAAAAATTTCAAACAAAAACTTACAAATCTTCCCGATAAATTTTTGAATCAGCCGCGTTGGATAAAATGTGGTTGCCCTACCGCCAAAAATGAATGGGATTATAAAGCGCCCGTTGACAAAGGGTGGAGCAAACCCGAAAAGCAACACCGCGCAGCAGACGTGACGTTGGGTGAAAATCAAGTGTTGGGATTCGATATTTCAGGACACGGCACGCGCGACGAAATTTTAATGTTTGACTTCGACAAAATTTTCGATTCGGACGGCAACTTTATTTCTTCGGACGCCGAGAAGTGGTTTAACTATATCCACAGCGAAATTGACGGCTACGCGGAATATTCACTCAGTGGACGCGGCGCACATATTCCCGCCGTCATCAACGCCGCTGATTTTCTCAACCTTAAAATTAAAGGAGAGTACATCTACAAATTCAAAGACGCGCCCGCAGACGTTGACGCCAAACTTGAAATTTATGTTTGTAATAAATCCAAAAATTTTATCTTCACAGGCAGACTTCTTGACTGCACGCCTAAAGCGCCTTTCTTTGACGACAGCGACGCCGTAAAAGTTTTTATTGAACAAATTATTCCTTCTATGGAAAAAGCAGGCACAAAGCCGAATGAACAAAAGCGCACTCAAAAAAATACTTCAACCGCTGATGAATTTAATAACCCGACGCGCGATTCTATCAACCGCCTTTCAATCGCCGATTTAGCCAAAATTATTCCCGATACCGTTAAATTTGTTGACGGTAAAGAGCACGAATTTATTTGCCCGTATTGCGGCAACGGCTCAGGTGACAACAAAACGGGCGTATCTATTCACGGCTTGCCTAACGACCCACACAAATTTTATTGCTTTAAATGCCGCAATGTTTTTACAAACATTGATTTATTTGCACTGCATTTTAAATCAGACCTGCGCGGACAAAATTTCTATGACGTACTGAATAAATCTGTTGCGTTGATTAAATCTGTTTTACCCGACGCGCAGATTGACGAAATGCCGCCGTCGTACAACACGCCCGCAAACAATGATTTGCCGCCCGAAGGATTGACCGACGCTCAAACTATCGCGTGGATTAAATCTAAACTTGATTGGGAAAAATCAAAAAGCGGAAAAATGCGCGTGTCACGTACTCAACGCAATTTGGATTTAATCTTTGATCACGACCCCACCATTAAAAATCTTATCGGCTACGATGAATTTTACAAGCAGGAAGTTTTTCTGAAAGCGCCTTTGTGGAAAAAAAATTGTGTTGGCGACGAATGGAAAAATTCAGACGACGCGCATTTACGCGGCTATCTCAAAAAAGTTTACGCGGATTATCGCGACACCGAATCAGTGGCTGATAATATCGTAATTTATTCGCGCAAAAATTCTTTTCACCCCGTTAAACAATATCTTGAAAGTTTGAAGTGGGACGGAACGCCACGCGCAGAAACTTATTTTTCCAAATTCCTTAACGTCGACGATACGCCCTACACCCGCGAAATTACCCGCAAATGGTTACTTGGCGCTATATCCCGCGTTTATCACGAAGGTTGCGACTTTCAATTTGCGTTGGTGTTGCACGGCAGACAAGGTATAGGCAAAGGTTATTCCCTGCGTATGTTGGGACAAAAATGGCACGTGTCTTTGACTGATTCGCTTGACGATACCCACGCATTGGACACCATAGAGCGCGGGTGGATTATCGAAATTGCCGAACTTGCCGCCGGTAGAAAAGCCGAGATTAACGCGCAGAAAGCTTTTCTGTCAGATAATGCCGATACACGTCGCAAAGCTTATGCACGCCGCGCAGAAACCACTCCCCGACATTGTGTCTTTGCTATCAGTGTTAATGACGAACATTTTTTGAGAGATTTAACGGGCAACCGACGCTATAAAATCCTTGAAAGTCACAGCGCACAAAATGAAATTGTCGAAGGTTTAACCGCTGAATACGTTGACCAAGTTTGGGCTGAAGCTTTTCAAATGTATCAAGAATTGTTCAAAGACGGCTTTAACGACCAACTTTTAAGGTTATCGCGGGAAGTCGACGCGCAAGCCGACGCCATAGCGGAAAAGCATATTCAAGACGACGGACTTCAGGGCGAGATTGAAAGCTTTTTGGAAAAGCCCGTTTTGCCAACTTGTATTTGGGAACGCCTTACCAAAGAAGAGCGCAGAAAATTTTTCGCCGACGGCAGAATTAATCTTGATTATTCCGACATTGAGGCACGCATTAAAACGCAGATTAAACAAGCCGCGCGGCGTGATGAAACGCTGAAAGAGTTCAGCGATTATGTTTCTTACCACGTCGACGACCACCCCGACACGGGCGCTATTTATACCGAAGAAAAGCACGTTGGGAAAGATATTGAAATTGTCACTTACTTTTACGGCACTTGCGACCGCGATTCTACCTGCGCGGCAGAAATTTTCAATGAATGTTTCGGAAATGACAAGCGCAAAAACACCAACCGAATTAATGAAGTTTTGGCGACGCTTAGCGGGTGGAAACGCGTTGATAAGCGCAGTAAAAATTTT
>JAFTEG010000191.1 GCA_017453765.1 Selenomonadaceae bacterium | reverse complement strand
CGTCCGGCGACTTGCGCGGACGGGCGCACGTCCTTGTGCGCCTCTCTATAATTGCGGCGGTTACGTAATTTGCAAAGTACGTAAATTTTAAGTTATTCAACACGCCCTAGTAATTAGTTTTAAACCACTATTAACTATTCACTATTAACTATTCACTAAAAGGAGATATTATGGCACAAAACACAGACGATTACTGTTTTGCCTGCGGTGAAAAAAATCCCGTCGGCTTGCATTTAAATTTTTCTAAAGACGCTGAAAAAGTCACGGCGAAAAAAACTTTGGCGCGTGAATATGAAGGCTACGAATGTGCGGCGCACGGCGGCATTGTTGCAACGATGCTTGATGAGGCGATGTGCACATACATAAAAGAATTTTACAACGAACAGGCAATGACCGGACGTCTTGAGGTACGTTACCGCCACCCTACGCCGGTTGAACAGGAGCTTACAATTTCCGCGTGGAAAGAATCTCAGCGCCAACACATTATCACCATGAAAGCAACGGTTACAACGGCTGATGACGTGGTAACTGCGGAGGCAACGGCAAAATTCGCCGTCGTATCGTTGCAATGAGCAGGCGCAAAAATTTTTTCGACGATTACGAGGATTGGTACATTGTCGACCCGAAATTAAGAAAAAATCCCGTCTACGTCACCGGTAAAATCAGCGTCAATCTGCGCGGCTTTGCATTTGTCACGCCGGAGGACGGCGGCAAGGATATTTTCATTGCGGCGGAAGATGTGGGACCGGCAATGCACGGCGACCGCGTGAAAGTTCGTATTACTTCGGACTACGGCGAAAAGCGCGAAGGCGAAGTTGTAGAAGTCACGGAACGCGGCAAAAATATTTTTATTTGTCAGCTGAAAAATCGCGGCAAATTTTTTTGGGCGGAACCGGAAGACGATAAATTCAAGTTGGAAATTCACGTCAGGTGCGACGATAAAAAATATTGGCACGATATCAAGCGGCGTCACGCCAAAGTTGTCGTGCAGATTACGGATTGGAAAAAATGTAGCGGCGAAATTTTAGAAGTTATCGACGCGGAAAAAGATGTCGGCAGTGAAATTACCGCGATTTTGCGAAGTCACGGCGTCTTTGAAAAATTTCCCGATGAAGTTTTGGCAGAGGCGTCACGCCTTGAAACTGCTCCAAGTGCTGACGAAATTGCACGGCGCATTGACAGACGAAATTTAAAAATCGTGACGATTGACGGCGAAGATGCAAAAGACCTTGATGACGGCGTTTTTGCAAAAAAAATTGATGACGGATATTTTTTAGGCGTTTACATTGCCGACGTGAGCCACTACGTTAAGCCGCATACCGCGCTTGACCGTGAAGCCTTTGAACGCGGCACGAGCATTTATCCCGTTGACCGAGTTGTACCGATGTTGCCGGTTGAACTTTCAAACGGTATCTGCAGTCTTAACGCCGGCGTTGACCGTCTTGCGTTTGCTTGCGAAATGACGCTTGACAACACAGGTAAAATTATTGCGCACAAAATTTTTCCTACCGTCATTCACGTGTTTAGACGCTTGAGTTACACGCAAGTGCAAAAGTTTATTGACGGCGACACGGACGAACTTTCAAACTGCGCGGACAATATCAATACGCTTTTTGAAATTTACAAACTGCGCAAAAAAATTCGGCATGCACGCGGCGCGATAGATTTTGACCTGCCGGAAATTAAAATTGAACTCAATGACGAGGAACGCCCCGTCAGACTTTGGAAGAAGATTAACGGCGTTGCGGAAAATATCATTGAAGAATGTATGCTTGCCGCGAATGAAACGGTTGCCGAGCATATGATTAACAAAAAAATTCCCGCGCTGTATCGCGTACACGAAAAGCCCGCCGCTGATAAGATTGAGGTTTTTAATCGCCTGCTGGCACATTTCGGCTTGCACGTTGCCGCCGATGAAAAAAATATTCAGCCGCGTAATTTCCAACAGATTCTTGAACAGATTAAAGACAATGCCGCAGAAAAGGTTGTGTCGACCTTCGCACTGCGCTCAATGCAACAGGCACGTTACGCCGTTGAAAATCTTGGACACTTCGGACTTGCCGCGCAGTTTTACACGCATTTCACTTCACCGATTCGACGTTACCCCGATTTAATCGTACACAGAATGCTGAGGGCGAGTTTGGAGACGCCGAATAAAATTTCGACGCTTGCGAAACGCCTTGACGACGCGGCGAGAAAATCTTCCGACATGGAGCGGCGTGCGGTTGAAATTGAACGTGAGGCAGTGGATTTAAAATCTGTCGAGTACATGGCGTTTTTCCTGCGGCAGAAATTTGACGGCGTGATTTGTAGCGTTACCAATTTCGGCTTTTTCGTGGAGCTTGAAAACGGCGTTGACGGTCTTGTCCGTGCTGCTACGCTTATGGACGATTTTTATACTTACGTTGATTCGGAATTT
>JAFTEG010000190.1 GCA_017453765.1 Selenomonadaceae bacterium | reverse complement strand
TGTTGATTCTGATAACGTCGCCGTCATATTCGCGCCCAACGTCGTGCGGGTCAATCGGCAGGTAGGGAACTGTCCAACGGTCGGGATTTTTCTCATCACGCCAATGCATACCCTTAGCAATGGCGTCTTGGTGACTGCCGCTGAACGCCGTGAATACCAATGCGCCGGCGTAGGGTTGACGGTCATGCACTTTCATACGCGTGACACGTTCGTAAATTTCGACAAGTGACGGCATATCGGTGAAGTCAAGCTTAGGGTCAACGCCGAGAGCAAACATATTCATTGCAAGGGTGACGATATCGACGTTGCCGGTACGTTCGCCGTTGCCGAAAAGCGTACCTTCAATTCTGTCAGCGCCTGCCAAAAGTCCCATTTCAGAATCCGCAACGCCGCAACCCCTGTCATTATGCGGGTGAAGGCTTAAGACAACTTTGTCACGGTATTTAAGATTTTTATTTATGTACGCCACCTGCATTGCGTAGACGTGCGGCATGGACATTTCGACGGTGACGGGAATGTTTATAATCGGCTTGCGGTCAATTACCGGCTGCCATACGTCCAAAACGGCGTTACAGACTTCAAGCGCGTACTCCGGCTCGGTACCGGTGAAACTTTCCGGCGAATATTCAAAGCGGTAATTTGCACCGGCTTTTTCTGTAAGTTCCAACAAAAGTTTTGCGCCGTCAACCGCAATTTGTTTAATTTCGTCGCGGGACATTCTGAAAACCTGTTCGCGTTGTGCAAGGGAAGTGGAGTTGTAGACGTGAACAATGGCGTTTTTGGCGCCTTCCAACGCCTCGAAAGTTTTTTTGATAATATGTTCGCGTGCTTGCGTCAAAACCTGTACCGTGACGTCGTCCGGTATGAGATTATCTTCAATCAGCCTGCGCAGAAGTGCATATTCCGTGTCGGACGCGGCGGGAAAACCTACTTCAATTTCTTTAAATCCTACTTTGACAAGCGTCTTGTAAAACTCAATTTTTTCGTCAAGGCTCATTGGAATTATAAGTGACTGATTGCCGTCGCGCAGGTCAACACTGCACCAAATCGGCGCCTTTTCGGGATATTCTTTCTTCGCCCATTCCAAATCAATTTCAGGCGGCATAAAGTAGCCTTTGCTGTACTTAGTGTGATTTACCATTCTTTTAAATTAGCACCTCATTTAAATATTAAAAAATTTTTAAGCGGCTTGCAAGCTATGAATCAAGCCTGCACCCCCCCGCTCGGCTTGTAATGCGGTTTCTACGTATGGAAGTTCCGGCAGGTTTAATGCTTTGTAGTAATTAAAAAGTTCCGAAGGCGGAAGATGAGAAACACGAACGGAATTTTTTACACATAAAACAATAAGTTGCGCCACAATTTGACGACATTCCGGCGGTACAAGCGCTTTATCTTCCATATACTTCATTACGTTGATTAATGGAAGAAGATGTTCCGGATTGACCTCACCTCTACAAACTTGACAAAGCATTTTGCAGATAAGAGGCTGAAACATTTCAGAATAGGGCGCGCCCATTGCACGATGTTGAGAAAAAATTTCTACCAATTCGTCAAAAACCTTTACCCAATCTTGATGATGACCGTCTTTGTATTTTTCAAACAAGCGGCGAAGTAATTTGCAAGCTTCTTCAATCATTCCCTCTTCAAGCAAACAGCGTACACTGCGTATTCCTTCTTTTAAGCGCGGTTCACGTGCATAAAGGCGCAAAATATCTTCAAAGGTTTTGTAAAGCGGCAGAAGTACCCTTCTGTGTGTAAAAAAAATTTGAGGATAAGGGCTTCTGTCTATGATATCGTCGGGAATAATTCCGAACGTACGGTATTGAGAAGGGTCTCTGAATACCTTCAAATTCCTTTTCCTTACCAATAGCCCTAAAATAGTTTGGTCGTGACGGTTTTCTTGAAATTCCGGTAAATTTTCTTTTCCAAGCACATTCGGCATATCGGTGACAATGCGCGGGTCTTGTATATATTTAAGCCAATCTTCAACCAAACTTTCGGCTTCGCGTGACTTTCTAAGTAAAACGTAGCCGCTTCCAACTTGCCCAACATTCCAATATTTTTCTTCGTCGCAGTCCATTAAAATAAATGCGTCGCGCTTAGTCCAAGCTCTTTCAAGAAAATTTAAAACGCCGCCAAAAACCATAATATTAAGTTTCTGCGTTTCCATTATGTCTGTGAGATATCGAATCGGATTTACGTACATTATGCCGGAATCTGCATAAAAAACAAAATCGCCGTCGTTTACACGGGACAGAGCGTCCTTGATTATGTACGGTTTCCAAACCCAATAACCTGCACCGCGCGGTTGACTCAAAATGAATTTATTTTTTTCGCGAAATTCAGCGTCGAGATCGTTAATCGAATATTCTCTTACGTCGTCAGCACCGAAGTACCGCGCCGACATAGTTTGAATTTGTTGGTATGGACGAAATTTTTCATCAGCAAAATTAATGCAAAGTAACAAAAAATCACCTTCTTAAAATTTTAGCCGGTAAATCGTAGTCGTAGCGAATAGATATTTAAATTTAGCGGATAAACTCTACCTAAGCATGACGAATCATCTTACAAAACGAATCGGCGTGGATTTCAAGTCACGTTTCATTTCAAGCGCCGCCATTAAAATATTTGGCATAGTAAAATTACACCGAATAAATTCATTTCTACCGATAGTTTTAAAAACTTGCGGCGTCCACGAATTGTGAAGCAACAACATATCGGCGGGGACATCTTCTATATGTCGTGACTGAAAAAAGTAGTATTCGAGGTAGGCTTTTTCAGCTGAAACTGAATCGGATCTCAGCGAAATTTCCGGCATAACCAAACGCCTGTCCATAATTTCTATTTCTTCGGGATGATTTTTTGCATAGTCATTGATAAAGGAGTTACCAAAAAAATTCCATTCAACAACCGTATCAGCGCTCAAATTTTCCAATTTGCCTTTAATGAACTCAAGCCACAAATTCATAACTTCCGTATTAGGGATTGAATTTATTAAAGCTAAATGAATACTTCGTTTATCGACGTCGCCGAAAAATGTCAGCGGAAAATTTTCATTGCGATAAAACATTTTTTCTGCGCGG
>JAFTEG010000189.1 GCA_017453765.1 Selenomonadaceae bacterium | reverse complement strand
GAAACATGTCCGCAGAAGTCGCGTCCGGCGACTTGCGCGGACGGGCGCACGTCCTTGTGCGCCCCGCCATAATTGCGGCTGTTACGTAATTTGCAAATTTTTCAATTTTGAGTTATTCAACACCGCCTAGTAGTTAGTAGTAAATAGTAAAGCCCCTAATCTTGAACAGGGGCTTTTTATTTTCAAAATTATATTCAGCTTATCACTCAGGATACATACCCGCGACCAAATCTACAACGACGTTTGAGCCACTTACTCCAACGTGAATATGAAAACCGCCGCTAAACGTATTCAGATATTTTGCTTGACTGCCGCTGTAGACGAAGTACCAATTATTGCCGTTACTTCCGACCGATGAAATATTATGTTTGCCATTTAGTTTTTTAAGATATTTGTTTACATATTGAGAAGTTTTTCCGTCAACGCAAATGTAATTCCAGCGCGTGTAATTCACGCCATTAGCACTTAGCTGATTCATACCGGTAAATCTTATACGCTCTTGAATCTTATTGCTTGCCATACTGCGAAAATTCGGCACGTGTACATACGCCGCCTCAACCGCTATTGTCGGCAACAGCACTGCAAGCGTCACTAAAATTGACAACAAAAATTTTTTCATTGAAAACCCTCCTCAAAAATATCGGTGCTTTAAATATTTTCGTCACGTAAAAGTTTAATCTTTACCACCTCCGAAACATATTTGCAGACTTCTTTTTTATGCGTCACGATAACAATGGTTTTATCGTAGACTTGATTTGTAAGACGCGTCAAAAACATTTTTTCGGTTTCGGCGTCAAGGGCAGATGTCGGCTCGTCCATTAAAATAACATTGCCGGGACGCAAAAAGCTACGCGCTATCGCAATTCGTTGCGCCTGCCCCTCACTTACACCTACGCCGCCTTCGCCTATCACCGTGTCCAAGCCGTCGGGAAAATCTTTTATGACAAAATCCGCCGCCGCCGCGTACAGTGCGTCGCGCATTTCCTCTTCCGTAGCGTCGGTTTTACCCAAAAGCAAGTTGTAGCGAATTGTACCGCTTATAAGGCTGTTGCCCTGCGGCACGTAGACGCAATTTCCACGTGTCTTTGAACTTGCCACATATTTTTTTAACTCACCTCCTTCATTGCCGTAAAACGCGACACTGCCGGAAGTCGGCATTAACGTAGCAAGAAACATTCGTAAAAGCGTACTCTTACCCGCGCCGGTTTCTCCAACTACCGCCGTGACACTGCACGGCTTAAAATTGTGATTGAAGTCACGATACACCCAGCGCGAATCTTCATTGTAACGAAAATTTACGTTGGAAAATTCAATCCCTACCGGCTCGGAAAATATCACGGCATTGGAGTTGTCCTCTTTCGGCAGATTTTCAAACTCTATCAATCTTTCAACCGACGCCATTGCCGTAATGAGCAGTGGGTACTGATGATTGAATTGCATAAAGGGAATTTGCATTTGCTCCGCCAACTGCAAAAAAACTATCAGCTCGGCATATGTAAACGTGCCGCGCTGTATGCCGTAAATGCCCCACGCAAAAATTATTATGTAGCTGACATTTAACGCGCTGTCTATCAATCCCATTGCTACGGTATTTAACTTCATACTTGCCTTGATTTTTTCGTAAACCTTATTTTGCAATGATTTAAGGCTATTCCAAATGAAGTCCGTTTTTTCAAGCGTCACTATCAATTCTCGGTGCTGTAAATGCTCCTGCATAAATTGGTGCGCCTTGCTGTCAAGGACTCGTATTTCTCTTTGAATCGGCAATAATTTTTTCGCGTAGGATTGTCCGAACATTATATTTGCCGACATAATCAAAAGTATCAGCAATGTTAAGGAAGGCTCGATTAATGAAAGGTAAATGCAAGTGGCGATAAGCTGTACAAAGGCGTAAATTAATTCCGGCACTGTTCCTATCAAGCAACCCGACACGCTGAAAACGTCCGTCGTCAACCTGCTTAGCGCGTCGCCCGAATGTATTTTTGCATTGTAAGAGACGCCGCCGGCAAATAGGTCTTTGAAAAATTTCAATGCCATTTCATTGTTCATCAAAAAAGTTTTCTGTTCGCGCAGATAATTTTTAAATGCCGCGCAGAATATATTAAAGCCCTTGATTGTCGCCAGTGAAATTGCCAACAGCACGAAGGAAAAATTTTCGCCCTTCTCTACGCCTTCCATAAAAATTTTTGTCACTTGCACGAAAAGCAGTGAAGATGCTACCGCCAATACATTCAGCAAAATGCAAAGCAGTATCGTGCCTTTAAATCTGCCGACGTGACTGTACAACCACTTGAAATGTTTTTTACTGACACTCTGATATAACATTGACCAGACCCAATTCCTTCGCTTTTTGTGAAGTCAACAGACAACCTTTTTTCATCAGACGTTTCCAATACGTTTTATTTTTTTTGCTGACACTTTCAAGAATCGTCGCCACTTTATCAGTGTTCGCCGTCATTTCTTTTACTTCGCGCAGT
Organism: Selenomonadaceae bacterium; assembly: GCA_017453765.1. Lineage (GTDB taxonomy): Bacteria > Bacillota > Negativicutes > Selenomonadales > Selenomonadaceae > Quinella. The sequence goes on along the minus strand of JAFTEG010000189.1, from coordinate 2,003 downwards.
AAATCTGCGGCGGTGAAATTGCCGTTCAAATTTTTTGTAATGGAGTGAACATAAAAAGACGAACACGGCAAGCTGATTCGCTCATCACCTGCCGCAAAAATTATTATCGCCGCAGAATTTACGCAGGATATATTCACCGTGCGAACTTTGCAGTCCAAAAGTTTCAGAAAATAAAAAAGCTCGACGGCAATATCGACACTGCCGCCGGGCGATGAAATATAAATTGTCAGCTCCGTGCTGTCGGGAAATTTTTCATTCAGATTTTTAATTTTGTTTATAAACGCGCGTACGTTTTCTTCATCAACACTGCCGGTAAAATTAATTTTTATTTCTGCGTTTTCCATTTTAATTTCTTTCATTCACGCTACGAAAAAACGGCACGGCGATATGTCAACCGCACCGTTTCCCCGTTAAATTATGCGCCTGTCGAACCGTCATTGCGCGGACAAAGCCGCAGAGCTGTTATTAACGACTGGTTTCGCAACTTCCGGCACAAGAATGTTTGCACGAACCCTCGCAACCAAACATGCAACCACCCGAGCAGCTCCCACAAGAGGCACTACCATAGGTGTTACCATTTGACGAATCATGCTCTGCGATCGATCCGTTTTCTTTGCCGTATTCAGCAAGCTTGAGTTCGAGAGCTTTAAGCGCGTCTAAGTTCATTTTCATTTGATTCACCTCTTTTCTTACCCGCAATTTTTCTGTCGACAAGATACCAACATATATTAGAAACTTATTTTAGTGCCGTGAAGTTAAAATATGAAATTGGCACCGATAAGATTTCTGCAAGGTGATTTAAATTGTGTAAGGACTCTGACTTTGTTCTATATCAAAATCTTTTAACGCCTTATAAGCTTTCAATGCCGTACGACCATGTTGGGCGTCCTTTGCATCTAGTTTATCCACAGTAGCAAGGCGTTCAACTTGAAATTCGCAAGCTGTTATCGCTTCAGCTAAAACCATTGGACACCAGCGTTTATCTCTGACAGCAAGATTTCCGCGATATTTATAGTTGAAACCTGCACAAGTCGGGCAAAAATTTCTCAACACGCAACTTTTACAGTATTCATCAGCCGTAGATTCCGCCGACTCCCAATCAACCGCGTCTACCAAAAAAGATTTATCTTTTCCACAAACCAGCGGCGTAAACATATGACAGCCGTATTTTTTGCCGTCAACATCATAAGTCGCCATTTGTTTTCCAGTGCCGCAAAATTTTTCTTGTATTTTTTCTCTATCGGAGGCATCAGTTACGGCAACAAATCTTGTTAATCTGTTAAATGGAGTGAGCACGGGATTTTTTAAGTAAGCGTCCTTTAAAATTAAAAGTTGTTCGCGATATATAAGCGCATCATCTATCGTCCAGTCTACACCTTGCGCCAAAGCCGCATCGAGTTCATAACCCTTTTTTTGCATATCTAAAACGCCTTCAGCCAAAGTTGGGAGCGTCTCTTTTGAAATTGTCATACGCGAAGATTGATGAGGCCACAATTCCTTGAAAAAAGCCAAGTCAATGTTATGTTTATCCGTGCCGCGATTGGTCGATTGCATTTGAGTATTGCCGTCGTAGCTTGCGCCGAGATTGATAGTATTTTTATGTTCGCGCAACCAATTTTTAATTTCGTCGGTCAGCAATGTTGCGTTCGTCGTCGCAAAACAGATAAACGGAATATCAATGACGCCGCCTTCAAGCCATTCGACAATTTCTTTAATCAGCGGGAAATTCATAAACGGTTCGCCGCCCATAAAATCAATTTCCAATTCGTCAAAGTCAGGGCTGTCCTTTACAAATTGAGCCTCGCGCAGAATAATTTCTTTCGCCAAATCTACATTCATATAGACATTTTTCTTATGCGTCTCATAGCAATAACTGCAGTTAAGATTGCAGGCATGAGTGACCATTAGCATGCAAGTACGTCTGCGCTTGGAAAATTCAGGTTCCCAAATCATTTTTCACATCACCGTTTCAAAAAGCACGCTATATGTACAAGGCAACTTTT
>JAFTEG010000188.1 GCA_017453765.1 Selenomonadaceae bacterium | reverse complement strand
GAAACATGTCCGCAGAAGTCGCGTCCGGCGACTTGCGCGGACGGGCGCACGTCCTTGTGCGCCCCGCCATAATTGCGGCTGTTACGTAATTTGCAAATTTTTCAATTTTGAGTTATTCAACACCGCCTAGTAGTTAGTAGTTAGTGCTAATCACTAATCACTAATCACTATTAACTATTCACTACTTTTTAAGTTTAAGATGTTCAATCTTGTCGGTGAAGTACGGCTCTGACAAAATAGCGCCTTCCGGCGTGTCCATGTCTTTCGGTCTGTCGTCAACCGGCAAAATAGCCCAGAAAATTACGTCGGCTTGTTTGGAAGTAAGCGCGGCGGCACGTGCGTCACCGTCAATATCCAAAATCTCAATGTTTCTGTTTAAACGTTTGCCCAATTCTGCCAAAAGCGCCGTATTAAAGCCTGCGGGTTTTCCGTCGGCAAGTACAAGATCAATCGGCGGCAGGTCACCGGTTACGGCAACTTTCAAGCCTTCGGCGCCGTCAATGTGCGGAATTTCAACTGCCGGCGGCTCTTTGTCCTTAACGTCGGTGACATATTCTTTAACCAGTTTATCAAGCGTGCCGTCCTTTTTCATTTCGGTAATGGCATTGTCGATATTTTTCTTTAAAGCTACTTCGTCCTTGCGCATTGCGAAACAGAAAGAGTCGGAAAGCGACATGCCGTGATTTTCTACCGGCTCCAACTTGGGATTGTGCGCGATAAGATATTTTGCAACGCATTGATACGTGCTGATTTCGTCTACACTGCCGGATTCAAGACCCATTTGCATTGTGGAAAGGTCTTTGTAAAAAGTCGTCGTATGATGCATGACTTTGACGTTGGATTTTTCTTCAACCATTTTTAAAACTTCGTCAACCTTTTTTTCGCTGGCGTTCAAAGTGCTGATCATTCCGAGCCTTAAAAATTCGCCGGATTGAGCGGAATTATCTCCCTTATCAGCGCCGCAACCCGTGAACAAAGCGCCGGCAAACACTCCCGCCGCAATTACGCTTAAAATTTTTTTCAACTTCATTAGTTTACCCCTCTCAATGTCAAAAAATTTTTGACAAAACATTTTCTAAAAAATCGCCGGTTATTATACACGAATTAATTTAAAATGGGAAATATTTTTTAGCTCCAAATAAAAATTTTCAATGCGCAAATTAACTCCAGCCCCTAAATCCCAGCCCCTAAATAATAAAACTTGCTTGACTTAATTTAAGCGGCTATTGTAAAATCTGTAGAAAATTTTGCGAATGGAGCGCGTTTATAAACGATGCCTGAATATATTTTAGCGTTTTTGGTGGCAATGGCAATGGCGTTGATAGTAACTCCTCCTGTCATAAGATTTGCTTTAAAGACCGGCGCAGTCGATTTACCGAATGAAAGAAAAGTTCACAAAGTACCGATACCGCGAATCGGCGGACTCGGAATATATATCGCGTTCATGGTGGCGTTATGCTTTTCAATTTTTGTATCGAACCTTGACGCCGTATCATTACATGAAGTGGCGGGACTTACCTTAGGCGGCACGTTAATCGTAGCACTGGGACTGATTGACGATTACAAAAACTTACCGGCGAAAGTGAAGTTAATGGGACAAATTTTCGCGGCGGCAGTTTTGGTACTCGGCTTTGACGTGAGAATTGATTTTATCACAGACCCGCTCGGCGATTACATTTACCTTGAATGGATCGCGATACCGGCGACAATATTTTGGCTGGTGGGTTTAACCAACACGATAAATTTAATTGACGGCTTGGACGGCTTAGCGGCGGGCGTGGCGGCTATCGCGTCGATAACAATTCTGCTCGTTGCAATGAAACAAAATTTTTTTCTCGTGACGATTTTAACTGCGGCATTGGCAGGCGCGTCGGCAGGATTTTTATTTTACAATTCCAATCCCGCAAAAATTTTTATGGGTGACACGGGCAGTATGTTTTTAGGCTTTATGCTTGCAGGCACGTCGGTTATCGGCACGGTAAAAAGTACGGCGACAATAGCGCTGATAGTTCCGATTTTGGCGCTGGGACTTCCGATTCTCGATACAACCTTTGCAATATTGCGCAGGTACTTCGGCGGCAAACCGATTTTTCAGCCGGACAAAGGTCACCTTCATCACAGACTTTTAAAACTCGGTTTTACGCAACGTCAAGCCGTGCTGTTAATGTACATTATCAGTGCAATGTTGGGCTTAAGCGCCGTTGCCTTGACAGAGGTCAGCAGTCAAATTGCCGTAATACTTCTCCTGCTCATAGCGATTGCCATTGTTTACGGCGCAAAAAAATTAGGCGTGTTGAATTTAAAAAGGGATTAGGTGGATAAGTTTTGAACGAAGATTTTTTTTTAACTTGCACTCACGAAAATCATTGGACTATTAACGACGCACACCGTGCCGACGAAAAAATTATTAATCTTAAAGACGAATATCAAAAGTATTGGCATAAAATATCAGCGGGAGAAAATTTTGCATTGGTTCGGTATGGTGACGGCGAAAGGTCGCTTATGCTCGGCAAAAATTTTAAAGCTCAAGAAGGTTGGCAGGCGGGGCAAGGCGTAACGCTTTTGGGCGAAGATTTAAAAAAATCGTTGGGACTTGTCGACAAAAATTTTGTTTACGGCATTTCCTGTCCGTGTTGCGATTCTGCGGCTTACTATTGGTATATGCGGCATTTGAAAGGTTGCACGATAACTTTTGCAAATATCTGGGCTAATGCCAACTTTGTAAACTTCTTTAATGATTTTCAGAAATTGGAACGTGACGCCGTACTAATAACAAATTTTCGCGGCAAGGGTAAAACTTACGGCAAGCTGAGAATTAAGAAACATTACTGCGTTGATGATGACTGCGTAAATTTCTGGGCGCGGCAAGGCAGGCAGTTTATACGGCAGATAATTTCTGAAACGGGACACGAAAAAAATTTGCTCTACGCCGTCTCCG